>JABDQS010000291.1 GCA_013042125.1 Eudoraea sp. | reverse complement strand
AATAGATTCTCAATATCAGTATTCATAGATCATGGTTTGGTTACACGAATTCAGTTAGCATCCTTTTATAATTAGACATAAGGTTAAGTGCTATTTACTCATATCCCGTTCTTCTTCCTCTGCCTTATGTGTAAGTCGTTTTAATGGTTTGAGAATGGTAATCACCAATAATCCAAAGATTACACAAAAGATAGTGATCCCGGCAAAAATGTTCAGTTCTCCGGCTTCTGAGGCCGACTCTCCTATTAATCCGGCTACCTTGTTTCCCAGCCCTGTGGCCGCAAAATAGACACCCATCATAAGGGCACCATATCGTACAGGGGCCAATTTAGTGATAAAGGAAAGCGCTACGGGAGAGGCACATAATTCTCCAATGGTGTGGAAAAGATAGGCCAGGGCCAACCAGTACAAAGCAGATTTACCCAGTGTTTCGTATTGCATGGAAGCAAAGACCATAAACACAAAGCCCAATCCCATAATGATCACGCCATTGGCCATTTTAAAGAGGGAAGATGCTTCCTTCCCTCTGTGTTTCCACCATAACCAGAAATTTGCCACAGGAACTGCAAAGACAATAATATAGAATGGATTGAAGAATTGGAAGGCAGCGGCCGGGATCTCATAACCGAACAAAAAACGATCTGTTCTGTTCTCAGCATACAAATTCATGAGTCCGCCTGCCTGTTCAAAAGCTCCCCAAAAGACGATCACGATTATAAAAGAAAGCAAGAGAACCAGATATCGGTCCTTTTCCACCTGAGATCTCAGATCTTCATAGATAGTGAACATCATTCCTATAACAACTGCAAGGAAAATAAAGAAGATGATATATGCGATCTTTTGGTCCCCGATAAAATACCATGCAACAATACTCGATAAAACTGCCAATAAAAGTGTAATAGTTAAGGGTCTGGTAGTACTGAATTGTTGTACAAAGATCTCTTTGATAGAGACATCATCGCTGCTAGTTTCTACCTCTTTGGGTTTATTCCCTACCGTTATCAGATATTTCTGGCCGGAAAGATATACTAATTGCCCTAATACCATCCCAACGGCGGCAAGACCAAAACCAGCATGCCAACCCCACTGATCGGCCACCCAGGCTACTACTAACGCTGCCAGTGCTGCACCCGTATTGATTCCGATATAGAAAATAGAAAATCCCTTATCTCGTCGTTCATCACCCTGCTTGTATAAGCCTCCTACGAGGGTAGAAATATTTGGCTTTAGCATCCCAACACCAGCAATAATAAGGCCTAATCCGGAATAGAAGGCCCACATAACTTCTACAGACAAAATACCATGGCCCGCTACAAGTAAAAATCCTCCGATCATTACGGCTCGTTTCTGGCCAATGATCTTGTCTGCTATGATCCCCCCGGGAATAGATGCCACATACACCAACATAGTGTACCACCCATAAAGAGACAACGCCTCCCCGTCTAACCATCCTAAACCGGGGTTATCTCCTCTGGTCTGTGCTGTAAGGTAAAGTACCAGGATACCCCGCATTCCATAGTAGGAAAAACGTTCCCACATTTCGGTCATAAATAAGATGTAAAGACCTGTTGGATGTCCAAAAAGTTCTCTTTGATGAGCTGGTTTTGTTGATGTTGCCATAATTTTTGCCTGGTTTGTTTAAAGGTTCTCTTTGATGAAATTGGTCATTTTTGTATACAATTGCAGGCGTGTGTTGCCTCCATAAATTCCGTGATTCCTATCCGGATAAATAGCCCAGTCGAACTGTTTATTCGCCTGAACGAGGGCTTCTATCATTCGCATACTGTTCTGTACATGTACATTGTCATCACCACCGCCGTGCACTAGCAAATATTTTCCTTTTAAAAGGTCTGGGTAGGTCAGTGGACTATTCTCATCATATCCGCTGGCATTTTCCTGTGGCGTTTGCATAAATCGTTCTGTATAAACAGTATCATAAAAGCGCCAGCTTGTTACCGGTGCTACAGCAATCGCCATTTCAAAAGTGTCGTTCCCTTTTAAGATACAATTTGAAGCCATAAAACCACCATAACTCCATCCCCAGATCCCAGTCCTGTCCTCATCAATAAAATCGTATTCACTGAGTTTTTTGGCCACAGCGATCTGATCCTGCACTTCATATTTTCCTAATTCCTTATAGGTCATTTTTTTAAAATCCCGACCTTTTAATCCGGTTCCCCGGCCATCTACACAAGCTACTATAATGCCCAGCTGGGCCAACATCTGATGCCAGTAATCATTGCTTCCCAACCAGCGATTAGCCACTTGTTGAGAACCGGGACCACTGTATTGGAAAAGAATAAGAGGATACTCTTTGGAAGGATCGAAATCCGCTGGTTTCACCATCCACATATTAAGGTCGTATCCATTGATGTTTATAGTCGAAAATTCTTTAGGGCTGGTCTTGTAGTCAGATAATTTATTTGCGAGGGCCGAATTATCTAGAATATCTTTCACCTTCTCCCCGGTTGAGGCTTTGTGAAGGGTGTACATATAAGGCGTACTGGCATTTGAAAATGTATTGATAAAATAGGTGAAATTGGTGCTAAACGCTGCACTGTTAGTTCCTGCCTTTTCAGTCAGTCTTTTTTTATTCCTCCCATTGACCCTAATACTATACACATCCCGGTTGATAGAGCCGTTCTCAGTGCTTTGATAAAAAATAGTTTTCTTTTTAGGATCAAAACCATAATAGTTGGTCACTTCCCAGGGCCCTTTGGTAATTTGTGTTTTTAAAGAACCGTTTGAATTATGTAAATAAATATGATTATATCCGTCCTTCTCACTGGTCCAGATAAAACTGTCATCTTCCAAAAAGGTCAAATTGTCTGTTATATCCACGTAGGCGGCGTCCTTTTCCTCCAACAGCAAGGATACGGAGGCGTCCTTAGCATTAACTGTATACATCTTCAGGTGGTTCTGGAGCCGATTAATAGTTTGAACACTAAGCTCCTCTGCATTATTTTTCCATTCTATCCTTGGAATATAATATGCTTCCGGCATGGAAATATCTGTGGTCGATTTTTCGGCAACATTATATAAATGGAGCGTAACCGTAGAATTATCTTCCCCTGCTTTGGGATATTTAAATCGGTATTGTGAGGGATACAAGCTGTTCCCATATAGATCCATTGAAAACTCCGGTACTGCCTGTTCATCGAAGCGAAGGAAGGCAAGCATGGTACTATTAGAATTCCAGTCAAAGGCTCTTACAAAACCAAATTCCTCTTCATAGACCCAATCTGTTACCCCATTGATAATGGCATTCATTTCTCCGTCTGAGGTTACTTGTTCTGTGTTACCCGAGTTTAGGTCGAGTATAAAAAGATCGTTCGCAAAAACATAGGCTACTTTGTTTCCGTCTGGCGATAACAAAGGGGCCATGATCTTTTCATCAGATATCTTGGTAGTAACTTTTGAAGCTATATCGTATACAAAGTATATCGCCCTTCTTGAATACCTGTATATAGGGTCTACTTCAGTAGCCAATAAAAGTTTCGATTCATCATCATTAAAGCTGTATGAGGTAAACAAAGGAACTCCGTTGGCCGGAGATGAGGCAAGTATGGTCTCTGTTTGTTGCAGGGTTTCGTATTCATATTTCAAAATACTACTTGTTCCGTTTACCTTATTTATATCCAGCAGGGTATAATGCATTCCATCATTCATTGATCTGAGTGCATCCATCCCTTTGGTGGAAAATGCACCACGCCATATTTCTTCAAGTGATATTTCTTTCTGTTGCGCATGAACAAAGGTGGTTGCTGTGAGAAAAAGCAGCAACAAGAGGTATTTTTTCATTACAGGGGTTTGTTTAGATTCAAACCCTCAAGTTTACTAATATTTTCCCTAAAAAAATAACTTTAGACCATGCAATTGACCAGTATCTGTATTGCTTACCCGGCTATTTTGTACGCCAATTGCCCATTTCCATTCAAGATGGGTCGCAAATGGAAATACTGTCAATATCACTATCTTTGGCCGCATATACGATATTACAATGCCCTCACCTATTGAAGGATTTTCAAAGCTATCGAAAGAAGAAAAGATACGATGGATCGCTGATCATTATACCCATGATCCGCAGGTAAGCATTTCCCTTATTAAATCTTATTGGAATACTGACGCTGACCTGCAACAATTGCATGATGAATTCATTGAGAACACACTTACCAATTTCTATTTACCACTAGGAATTGCCCCCAATTTTTTGATCAATGGGAAACTCTATGCAATCCCAATGGCTATCGAAGAAAGTTCTGTTGTAGCTGCTGCCAGTAAGGCTGCTAAATTTTGGTTATCCCGTGGTGGTTTTACCACTAAAATTCTGGGCACCGAAAAAATAGGGCAGGTACATTTTATATATAGGGGAGATCCCAGCAGACTCAAGGCTTTTATTGAACATATTCAACCACTTTTTTTAAAAGAAACAGAATCCATAACCAAGAATATGGTGGCCCGAGGAGGCGGTATAAAGAAGGTGGAGCTAAGAGATAAAAGCACGGATTTAAAGGGCTACTACCAATTGCATTGCACTTTTGAGACTCTCGACGCCATGGGAGCCAATTTTATAAATTCTTGCCTGGAACAGTTTGCGAAAACCTTGCAGCGCGAAGCGAGCACGTCGTCAATCTTACAGCCCGAAGAGCGACACCCCGAAGTTGTTATGAGTATCCTTTCCAATTATGTTCCCCAATGTCTGGTAAGAGCAGAGGTAAGTTGCCCGGTAGAAGATCTCGGCTCTATTGGGGGGATCAGTGCTCACGAATTTGCACAAAAAATGATGAGGGCCATTTCTATTGCCAATATTGAGCCCTTTAGAGCAGTAACGCACAATAAAGG
>JABDQS010000286.1 GCA_013042125.1 Eudoraea sp. | reverse complement strand
TCCAAAAGGATGTGTGGCATGATCCACTTCTCCCCATAGATTTCCTCCACCAACACGCACTGTATTATCTGAGGTGTCTACCCGAATATATTTTATCAAAGAAAGGTCGAGCACCAAGCCATCATCACAAATACCGAGGCCTCCTCCATTGTGCCCCCCACCCCTGATAGCCAATAGGATATTATTTTCTCGTGCAAAGTTTACAGTTGCCATGACATCTGCCACATCTTCACACATCACAAACATACCGGGATGTTTATCGATCATCCCATTGTATACTTTCCTGGTCTCATTATAGTTACTGTCTGTTGGCATTACCAATGAGCCCCTCAGCAGGGCAGCAAATTGGGTAATAGATTCCTGGCTCAGTTCTTTTACTGTTTTCATAATACGTTCTGGTGTTTTGGTTGTTTTATTTTGGTTATGCTCAAAGCTAGTCATACAAATTCAAGATTATGATCACAATTAAATCAAAGAATCACAATTTTAAATCATTTTTGAATCGCAGTGCTTTACGGCTAAAAAAGTTGAATGTATTTAGAAGGTAGAATGCCAAAAGTGTCATAAAAACATTTGGTAAAATAGGCAGGGCTATTGAAGCCGGTCTCAAAGGCTATCTCTGAAATATTACCTTGTTGTCTGTGCAAGAGATCGAGTGCTTTGTATAAACGAAACTCTCTCATAAAAGTATTCGGAGCCTTTCCTGTGAGTTTTTTAATTTTCCGATACGTTTGAGAAGTACTGTGCCCTAAAGCTTTACAAAGGTCGATCAACTTAAAATTAGGACCTTTCCAATTAGCTTCAGCAAAAGCAACCAATTTTGATAGAAATTCTTCTTCTTTTGGTTTTAAGGTACGGATGAGTTCATTGTCTATGATCGCATTCCTATTTTCATTTTCGTAGAGATCTTTGATGTCTGAGGAAATAACGAGCTGTTCTTTTACAATCTCACACATTTGTGTTGCTAAAACCACCGATTCATAGAAGATCCCTTCTTTATCTGTAACGGGAACCCCCGCACATATGCCAATATTCAGGCCCTGATGTTCATTTTCTATTTTGGGATAGCTGTATTTAAAATTCTCCTGGATCTTTAATGCACAAAGAATGGCGTTGGTAACCGACTTAAATGAAACCAGATAGGACTTGTCGTTCTCACGAACTATAGCTCCTTGAAAATGTTTTAGTGAATTTGCAACGTTTCGGTGAAACTTCTGAGTAAAAATGCTAAGTTGGTGGTCTTCTGTTCTGTATAATTGATCTGCTGTTTCAAGAACCATGATCACCCTGAATGCAGGATCATCTATAATGTTTAAGACAGTATCCGCAGCCTTTTCCGGATCCTCAATTCTCCCCAGGAAGGATTCTACAAGGTGCTGGTCTACTTCAATTATTTGGTGAGGAAATGTGCCATGCGCATGATTGTGCATGTTCTGGATAGCTTCCTTATTAGGAGCCTCGATAAGACAAAAAGCTGTATGCCGTTCACTGTCACACCAATAGGTCATCCCCTTGCATCCATACAAATGTTGCACTTTCAGGTCTTCCTGATGCATTTGCGCCACATGTTCGGGCTTTATCTCATCCGGGATGTCATGACGGTCCATATATAAAGGCATACTACTGTATTTTTAATTAAGATACGGAATTCTAGATACTTAGCAGAGGCGGTAGCTTTTTAAATATAATAGTTTATTAACCATCTAATGACTTGCTTTTCAATATAGCAGATATTCCTGCTCTTGTGTAGCCGTTCACAAAATACATCTTGATAACACCGCGGTTCTTAACCTCTTTTTTTCCCCTGTATTCGCAATCAAAAGTATCCTTTACGAGTAAATAGGTTTGTTCACTAATGTTGATGCGGCCTGTTTCTGAAGATACTTCCATTCTTGAAGCGATATTCACTGTATCACCCCATATATCATATGAAAATTTCTTACTCCCTACTACACCTGCTACCAAAGGTCCTGTATTGATCCCGATCCTGATTTCGAAGGATAATAGACTAGTTTCGTTAGCCTTTGCTTTTTCTACAAAATCGATGATCTCAAAAGCAGCCGAGACCATTTTCACCGCATGATTTTCGATTGGAAAGGGCAAACCACCTGCACACATATAGGAATCTCCTATGGTCTTGATCTTCTCAAGCCCATATTTTTCAATAATATCATCAAAGGCTGAGAAATAGTACCCGAGACTATATACGAGTATTTCCGGATCCACTTCTTCTGCCTGGGCAGTAAATGCTTTAAAATCTGTGAACATTACCGTAGCTGAATCTACCTTACTGGCCTTTACTTCTCCCGATTCTTTTAACTCATTCGCTGTTATTTCCGGTAAAATATTAAGCAATAAAGTTTCTGAACGATCTCTTTCTCGTTCAATAATGGCCTTTGTCCTTTTTATATAAATATTTCGTCTAAGCAGCCCTATTGCTAATAGAATTATTAGAAAAAGTGCAATGCCTACCGCAATGGTAATGATCTTCTGTGTTCTTCTCTTTTGATCCAGGAGCTCATTTTCCCGTTGTTTCTGCGCAAGTTCATAATTCGCCATCTGCTGTACCGCAGTAATATTCTGGACACTATCCTTAAAGGCAATATAATTGCGGTAATATTTTAGTGCAGCAGAAGCATAGCCCGTTTGTTCGTAGAGTTCTGATAGTTTTAAATAGGCCCCGCTAATTTCCGCTTTCAGCCCATACTGCCTGGCAAGATCTAAAGAACGCAGGGAGTAGCCAAATGCCGCATCCCAATCATTTTTGTTGGTATAGATGTCGGACATATACCATAGGTAGATCGTTATTGGCCTGTAATCGCCCAAATCTTCAAGAATAGCGATAGCTTCGCTAATATTTTCCTCAGCCTGTTTATCCTGTCCTTTTTGTGCCAGTGCCAAGCCTATGTTTCCGCGATTATAGGCATAATAGATCCTTTTATCACTTATCTCTTTAAATATTTTCCCTGACTGATTGAATAAAAGTAGTGCAGAGTCTGGCTGCCCCCATTCCAAATAAGCATCCCCAAGGTTTTCCATAGTGATAGCGTAAGACAATGTATCTATGTCCTTTAGAAGAGCTATGGCATTTGAATAGTATTGAATGACATTCGGTCTGTTCCCCATTCCCGCATAGACCCCAGCAATTGCGGTATAAAAACGACCTAAATCATTTTTATTCCCACTTGCATTGGCAATATCCACTCCTTTAAAATAGCTCTCCAGGGCCATACTCAGATCCCCTTTGGTTTCCAGGGCATTTCCACGATGAAGATATACGGTGTGCAGATACTGACCAGAATCTGCCGCTATGGCCTGTTCAAGTAATAAATCGCTGTATACCAAGGATTGATCCGGATCCGGTATGTTTGAGGCAATTCCACTTAAAAGTTGCAATAATTCTTCCGGGGAATATTCGCCAGATTCATAGTATTCTATTAGACTATCGGCAACCTTTTGATTTTGGGAGAAAGAAGCAGGCCATATTAAAAAAAGCATGGCCAGGCAACAGAAAACTTTAAAAGAACTATGAAGTATATATAAAGGACTGTGCTTCATAATGGCCATTAATATGGTTAGCTGAGGTTAATTCCCTATCTGTATCTTAGCAGGAATTGTATACACTTTTGGTTCAGAGTCAATTGCGATTTGCAATTGGTAGGTATACTTTTCATTGCCTCCTCGTATCACCGTTGCCTGAGATGTAGGCTTTCCCTGGATGAGATCCGAACTAAATATCCTTGGGCCACTGAGATACTTAATCTGTTTGATAATTACAGGAACATCGGGCTCTGAAGAGGACGCAGCCTTCCATTTTATTTGATCCCCCACCCTGGCAAAAATGGTAAATGAATTTGGTGCGCTGGAATTTAAAACAGTTGTATTATTACCGGCACTAAAAGTGTACGCCTTTTCAGGAACTTTGTTCTTGGTATCTACCAATAATGTGATCTGATGAACGTCCTGTGCCGTCATTTCATTAGACAAAAGGACAAGCACAATAACAATAAATCCTTTAAGAAGGGCCATGCGTAATTTTTTATTTAAATGTTTATTTCAGTGAAGACCACCCTATACAAAAATGATTCATCTTTCAAAAACTAAATAGTTCTAATAGGATCATTCAACTTTGATCCTGGGATCAAGAATATATGTACCGAAACCCTTTATTTTAAATTCAATAAGATATTCATAGTCCAACCCGGCGGCTGTTTTCCGTTTGATCTTGGCTTTCACCTTTTCTTTCCCATTCTTGACTTTTCCGGGTACATTTTTGCTATTGAATATATTAATACCCTTTAGAAATCCAATTTTTTTAATTTTTACTTCATCACCATCCTGGGTTACACCTTCCCATTCTATATCAGTACCATTTTTGACTTTAACGGTAAACATTTTCGGGTTGGCATCTCCAGGTATAACGACGGAACTTGGGCTCGCGGTTAATGTGCAACCACCGGGGGCATTTCTTTCATCCCCTAGTTGAGAGGTATCTACTGTAAGGGTAATTAATACTGCTTCAGTTGCTTGTCCATAACTTAATGAACAAAGAAGTAAAAGTGAGATTGTTAAGGAGAGTTTCAATGAATTGAATGGTTTCATACTGTTGGTTATTTGGTCGTTAGTTCTTAACAAGATACTGAAATATCTTTTAAATAGACTGTTTTATGTTTCGTGTCAAATTAATTGGATAGCTTTACTTGAAACATACTTTTGACCTTGTGAAAATTTGTAAATACCATTTCTTCATTTTGGCTATTTGTTGTTTTGCCCCTAGAGCTTATGGGCAATTGGTGAACATAGAATCACAACGAATGCAAGTAGACTCTGTTCGCTTTGTGCTGAAAACGGATTTGTTGTTCGACTATTCTAACAATAATGGGAATTACCTTTCTCAGTTTACAGGGAATATTGCCACTCAATTTAAATCAAAGGACCTGAAACGCATCTATATGTTTATCGGAAGCTTCAATACAGAACGCAGCAAGGATCAGGATTTTCAAAAATCGTATTTCTTACATCTCAGATTAAATCAGAAATTAACGAGTGTTTTAAGATTTGAAGCGTTTATACAGGATCAATACAATGCTTTGCTTAGCATTAACAAGAGAAAATTAGTTGGTGCCGGACTTCGTGTTAAATTTATCTCCACCCCTAACGTTAAGGCCTATTTTGGGAATGCCTATATGTATGAGCATGAAAAAACAGATGACAGTGAAAC
>JABDQS010000279.1 GCA_013042125.1 Eudoraea sp. | reverse complement strand
GATAGTATTCCGCTGTTGACATCCCACTTTTGATGCACCGTAGTTTTACCTCTTCGCAGAGGAGCAGCGTCCATAATATCATCGTGGATGAGGGAGAAATTATGAAAGTATTCTACTGCCATGGCCGCATCAAAGGCATTTTCGTAGGTACCCCCAAATAGTTCAGTGGTCAGTAATGTAAGAACAGGCCGCAGACGTTTGCCACCCAACCCAAGAATATAGGACATGGGTTCATACAGGCTTTTAGGTTCCTTTAATGCCAGCCTGGAAGTAAGATGTTCATTGAATTTCTCCTGATAGTATTCAACTGAATGCATAACAATTTTTTTTTCAAAAATAGGTGAATTCATGACAAGCTGCTGTAAGATCATGAAAATCTCAGCTTTAGATTGATTTAAAGAATATGTTAAATAATTGTAAAACGTAGGAAACTTTATTTGTATTTTAAGTTTCCTAACTTATATTTGCCGACTTATGAAAGAAAAAATACTCAATAAGGCCACTGATATGTTCCTTACGCTTGGATTCAAAAGCGTCACTATGGATGATCTTGCTAATGAAATGGGCATTTCAAAAAAGACTATCTATGCTCATTTTGAGAACAAGACCAAACTGGTAGAGGCGAGTACTTTAGGGGTCTCCGAAGCCATTTCCCTGGGAATAGACCATATTTGCAGTCTGCATAAAAATCCGATCGAGGAATTATACGAGATCAAGAAATTTGCCATGAAGCATCTGAAGGATGAAAAGGCATCTCCTCAATATCAGTTGCAAAAATACTATCCCAGAATTCACAAGACCCTCCGAAAGAAGTGGTTTAGTACCATGCAATCATGTATAGTCCAAAATTTAAATCGCGGGATTTCCATGGGTATATATCGTGATTCCCTGAATATAAATTTTATTTCAAGGATCTATTTTACAGGTGTTACCAGTATTAAAGATCATACCTTTTTTCCGGAGGATGAGTTTCCGAAAAGTCAATTAATGGATGACTACCTGGAATATCATCTTCGTGGGATCATAACTCCGCAAGGTCTGAACATCTTAAATAAAATCATTCACTCTAACAACCAATAAATGAACTTCTATCGCTTATTTATTATCCTGTTCTCAGTGTCATTCTGTAGTTTTTCTCAGGAAACTAACGTAGGATACACCCTAAATGAGGCCATTGCCTTCGCTTTGGAAAATAATTACAGTGCCGTCAATGCAGAACGCGATATAACTGATGCCCAGAAGCAGAAATGGGAGACCATTGCTGCGGGTTTACCTCAGATCACCGCAGACGTCAATTATCAAAATCAACTAAAACAACCCGTGTCACTAATCCCCGCTGAATTCTTTGGAGGTGAACCGGGAGAATTTCAAGCAGTTGTTTTTAGTCTTCCACAACAAGCTAGCGCTACAGCCACCGTAAGACAGCAGATCTTCGACGGGTCATATATAGTGGGGGTGCAGGCAACTAAGGCTTTTTTAAGTTATAGCCGGAACAATAAGGAAAAAACACAGCAAGATGTGAGAAAAGCTGTGGTTGAAGCTTATGGAAACGTCCTATTGGCTCAGGAATCTGTGACCATTTTGCAGAAAAACCTGGATGCCCTGCAAAGTAATCTCTTTGAAACTCAAAAACTGTATGATAATGGCCTGGCAGAAGAAGAGAATGTAGAACAACTACAGATCACTTTTTCTACAGTTGAAAGTCAGTTGAAAAATGCAGAACGGCTGGAGAAGATCACCCTTCAAATGCTCAATTTAATTATGGGCCTTCCAATTGAGGACCAGACTCAATTAAAAGAGGATCTCAATGATCTTGCTCAGGCCTATGTGGATCCAACTGTTATAGACACTCCATTTAGTATGGAGAACAATGTTGACTATAAATTGGCAAATAACCTTAATGAGCAGCGCTATTTTGAATTAAAACTGGCAAAAAGCAGGGCGCTACCTACCTTAAATGCCTTTGCTAATTATGGAACTGCCGCTTTCAGCAATTCCTTCTCATTCTTTAATGGGGATCAGCAATGGTTCGATTCCTCTATTCTAGGATTCGATCTCAGCATCCCGATCTTTAGTTCCTTAAAAAGAAGTGCCAGTACACAAAGAGCCAAAATAGCCCTGGAAAAAGCCAAGACTCAATTAACAGAAATCGAGGAAAGCATACGATTACAATTGGAAAAGGCAAAAAGTGATTACCTCCTTGCCATTGAACAATACGCCACGACGCAAAAGAATTTAAACCTGGCAGAGCGAATTGAACAAAAGAATCAGATCAAATACAAGGAAGGGATCGCCACTAGTTTTGATTTAAGACAAGCTCAAACCCAATTATATACGGCCCAGCAAGAATATTTGCAATCCATGGTCGATGTTATCAATACCAAAACTGAATTAGAAGTAATTGCCAATAATTAGTAAAAAATAAACATATTTTCAAAATGAAAAATATCATATCCATCTTCACCATATTTTTTCTGTTGCTATCATGCGGTGGTGATAAAAACGTTTCCATTGATACCCTTGTAGACAATGGGGATCTTAATGAACTAAGGTCAAGAAAAACTACTATCACTGCGCAACTTAAGGAGTTGAATGAGCAGGTAAAGACGATCGATTCTGTAATTGCAGTTCTTGATGCTGACAGCAGATTGCCCTTAGTAAGCACCATTGAGGTTAGTTCTCAGAACTTTCGTCATTTTCTCGAATTACAGGGTGATGTTGCCACCAAACAAAATGTGTTGATCTACCCGGAAATGGCCGGGACATTGCAGCGTGTTTATGTTACTGAAGGAGACAAAGTAACAAAGGGCCAACTCCTGGGTGTTATAGATGACGGAGGTATGGCCAGCCAATTGGCACAATTAAAAACACAGGCAGCCCTTGCTGAAACTACCTATGAGCGGCAAAAAAGGCTTTGGGAACAAAAAATAGGTTCCGAAATTCAATTCCTGCAAGCTAAGACCAATTATGAAGCTACTATGAGTAGCGTAGAACAAGCAGAGCGTCAATTAAGTAAATCTAGTTTGAGGGCGCCTTTCACTGGAATTATTGATGATGTGATCAAAGACCAGGGAACCGTAGTGTCACCAGGTCCGGGATCTGAGGTGTTTAGGATAGTGAATCTTTCTAATATGTATATCACAGTAGACGTACCGGAATCGTATCTGGGTAGTATTACCAATGGAAGTATGGCTAAGGTATATTTCCCGGTACTGGGAGATTCTTTAACAACCGCCGTGCGGCAAACTGGTAATTTCATTAATCCCAATAACCGCTCTTTTAGTGTGGAAATTCCTGTTCCCAATGAAAAAGGAAGTATTAAGCCAAATTTGAGTGCCAGGGTAACTATCAATGATTACTCTAACCCCAACGCCATTCTTGTACCCCAAAGTGTGATCTCAGAAAATGCCGAAGGAGAACAGTACGTGTATATTGTTGAGAACCCTTCGGAAGATATGAAAGGAACCGCCAAGAAAAGGATCGTTACTACCGGGAAAACACAAGAGAGGTTCGTGGAGATCCTCAGCGGTCTCTCATCCGGTGAATTGATCATTCAGGAAGGAGCCAGAAGTGTGAAAGACAATCAGGACGTTCAAATCATTAAGTAAGAACCAGTATGAGCCGACAGCATAAAAACGCCAATAAGGAATTTAGATTATCCTCATGGGCCATAGATAATCCATCTGTTATCTATGTATTGATCGCCATTTTCCTTTTTATGGGGTATACCTCCTATATGGCCCTTCCCAGGGAAGATTTCCCGGAAGTGGTAGAGACTAAAGTATACATCAGCACACCCTATCCTGGAAATACGGCAGAAGATGTGGAAAGACTCATAACCGATCCGCTTGAGGATAGGATAAAAAATGTGAGTAACCTGGTAGAACTAACCTCTACCTCACAGGAAGATTACAGTATTATCACCGCTGAGTTCGATGAGGATATCACTGTTGAAGCCGCCAAACAAAAAATTAAAGATGAAGTAGATGGTGAAAAGGCAAGCGAAGATTGGCCCTTGTTCAACGGTGCGAAGGTGGAGCCTAACATTTTTGATCTGAATCTGGCAGAACAGATCCCCATTATCAATATCAACTTCACAGGGGATTATCCGGTTGAAAGTTTAAAAGAATTTGCCGAGTATCTGCAGGACGAGATAGAGGACCTGCCACAGGTAAAAGAAGTAAATATAAGAGGGGCTCAGGAAAAAGAGGTAGAAGTTGCCGTTGATGTCTATAAGATGATGGCTTCTAAGGTTAGCTTTCAGGATGTGATCCAAACCATTGCCAATGGAAATATGACCATGTCTGCAGGGAACCTTAAGACCATCAATCAACGCAGGAACATCAGAATTTTAGGTGAGATCAAAGATCCGAATGAACTGAATGAGTTTGTCGTGAAGTCCGAAAATGGCGCTGTCTATTTAAAAGATATTGCAAAAATCACCTTTGATGAGAAGGATAAAACTACCTATGCCCGTGAATTTGGTGATAATGTGGTAATGCTCGATGTGAAGAAGCGTTCGGGTCAGAACACAATTGAAGCAATTAATGAGATCAAGGAGTTGGTTGAAGAAGCGAGGGAGAATTATTACCCAAAAGATCTAACCCTGACCATTGCCAATGATTCTTCGAGCCGCACCCTTGGCCAGGTAGATGACCTCGTCAATAATATTATTTTTGGGATCATTCTGGTGGTTACCGTTCTAATGTTCTTTCTTGGTTTTAGAAATGCCCTTTTTGTAGGCTTCGCTATTCCCATGTCTATGTTTATGTCTTTTATGATCCTTGGTATTCTGGGGTATACTCTTAATACAATGATCCTTTTTGGACTTATCATGGGCCTCGGGATGTTAGTAGATAACGGAGTTGTAGTTGTAGAAAATGTATACCGCCTTATGGAACAGGAAGGTATGTCCAGAATTGATGCCGCCAAAAAAGGTGTTGGGGAGATCGCTTTTCCAATTATTATATCAACCCTCACAACCGTAGCAGCATTTGTTCCTCTTGGCTTATGGCCCGGGATCTTCGGGCAGTTTATGATCTATTTCCCCATTACTCTTTCCGTAGTGCTTGGATCTTCCCTGTTTGTGGCCATTTTTATGAACTCTATGTTGGTGTCTAGCTA
>JABDQS010000277.1 GCA_013042125.1 Eudoraea sp. | reverse complement strand
GCCAAAAAAAGGATCACAGCCATTGCTTTTGAATTCATCAGAGATGAGGATGGTAATTATCCTGCTGTACGGTCATTAAGCGAGATCGCCGGGATCTCCTCAGTTCTAATAGCGGCAGAGATCATGGCTGCCACTAATCTTGGGAATGGACTAATGTTTGGAAACATAACCGGAGTTCCGCCCATAGAAGTAGTAATACTCGGTGCCGGTACCGTAGGAGAATTTGCGGCCAGGTCTGCCATTGGCATGGGTGCCAATGTAAAGATCTTTGATAATTCCATTACGAAACTCCGAAATATACAAACCAACTTACATCAAATTGTCTACACCTCTACCCTGCAACCTAAGAATCTGCTCAAATCACTTAAGCGTTGCGATGTGGCCATAGGAGCCATGAGAGGCAGGGACCGTTCCCCGGTGATCGTTTCACAAACTATGGTTGAGCACATGAAAAAAGGCTCGGTCATAATTGATGTGAGTATAGACATGGGTGGTTGTTTTGAAACCAGCGAAATTACATCGCACGATAAACCCGTTGTAAATAAATTTGGGGTCTTTCATTATGGAGTTCCCAATATTCCCGCCCGCTACCCAAGGACCGCTTCTGTTTCCATCAGCAATATTTTCACTCCCTATCTTATTAAAATAGGAGAGGATGGCGGACTTGAAAATTCCCTGCGATTTGATAAAGGTCTGCGAAACGGACTTTATCTCTATCACGGAATTTTGACAAACAAGACGGTAGGTGAATGGTTCGACCTGAAGTACAGCGACATCAATTTTCTAATTTTCTAGTATGGCCTTTTTAAAACGCCTGGGTTACTATTTGGTAGGTCTCGCCATTGGCATAGTAATTCTTACCTTTTTATTGAAAAAGAAAACCACAGAGACGGGCACCTCTTTTTGCTATTTTCCTAATTGCCGGGTGTTAAAAGAATTGCGGTCCAAACCCCTTACCTTTTCCTCCGATGTTGAACAAGCTTTGATAACCCGCGAGGTTGACACTCTAGAAATACTGAACCTGCTAAATGATGGCGATGTAAATTTTGGCGAAAGCGATACCGAAGCCTCACCTTGTAAAATATTTCTTGTAGTAGGCAGCATTAAACAGAAAGAGGCTTCTCTTACCTTTAGAAATTGCGAAGATGCTACCATCCTGGAATCAATCACTTACCAGTATAATTAAACTTGACATCTACTCCCTCTGATTTATTTAAGGTAATTTCTTATAGGTATTCATTAGTTGATCCCATACGGTAAAATACAAACCAAAGTTTACCCGGGCATTTTGATGATGATAGTTGTGGTCTACTGCCGTATTTTGCCAGTGCCCCATCCGCAGTTGTTTCAAGTCGAACCCCAAATGAATATACACATCATAAAAGGTCATAAAAGTTACGAAAGTGATGAGGGCCGATTGATGCCAGGGAATACAAAAAATGATAATCGGAATAATGCCCATACTTATAATTGCCTCCAAAGGGTGAAAGGAAAATGCAGACCATGGGGTAGGGTTTGTAAATTGATGGTGCACCTTATGGACATATTTAAAAAGGTACCTATGATGAATGAGCCTGTGCGTCCAATAAAAATAAGTGTCGTGCAAGACTATCATAAGACCCAGACTAATAAAGAAATAGCCTATTCCATATTCCGGGATTGTATTATAACGCAATGTAACCCCTTGCTCCATCCAATACACAAAGATCCAAATCCCCAAACCATAAATAAACAAGCTGAGAAACGAATAAACTATCTCCTTAAAAATTTTAATGGTTGCCGGATGTTGAGCCTGAATTTTTTTGCTATGTAACTTTTTTCCGCTTAGAACATAAAAGAATAAAAATGGAATACCAGCAACAAGAACATACCTCAGAACGAGCAAACCCGAAACGAGCAACCAAAGTTGAAATGTGGAGTCTTGAAAATTCATAAGTTATAACTTGGGCAGCCCGCATCAGACATGGTTGCAAGCTTGTTTTCCATATCATCATCCAGAATGTTTCCCGACTTTTTATGACAGAAGGTACAGGGGTTAATATCCCCATCTGTATCAATATACACTCCTCTTTTTCCCGCACTAAAACAACCTTGTCTCCTTTGGTAATAGCCATGATAGGTGATGATTGGATATGAGCTGTAATTATCTGAGAAGTTCATCTTAAGAAAAGTGGTTTCCAGCAGTTCTATCTGATCCTTGCGGAGCGATACATCTACGTCTTTATAATGGCCCACAGCTTTGGGTTCCAGGAATTGTACGAAGTGTACCCCGGTCTTCTTTGCGAGCTCCATGAATTGAAGTACATTCTCCACAGTAACGAAGTCTTTTCTCATACATACGGAAAAAGCTACAACCAGTCCGTTGTTTTTGGCATTTTTGGCCCCTTCCAAAGCCCAGTAAAAAGCATCTTTATAATTCCTGAAGCTATTGTGCTCTTCCGGCATGTAATGATCCAGGGAAATAAAAACGCCGGTTAGTCCTGCCGCCTTTAAAATTTGTGCATGCGTATGGGTGAGCTTTAATCCGGATGTATTCATCCAAAAATTACTCCCAAAAGAAGCCTTTTTCATCAGAGAACGCATCATATCTAGTTTAAGCATGGGCTCTCCCCCCGTAAAATGAATCTGAGCAGTGCCCAATTCCTGAATCCTCTCAATGGTCGTATGTAATGCCTCCTCAGACAGCACCTCTTTTTTATTTAGTGAATCCCATTCGTAACAATGTTCGCACCTCAGGGCGCACTTCTTGGTAATGGCCAGAAAAACATGATTAAACCTATATGGAGATGACGTATTCCTTTTAAAATTGTTCAGTTCTGATGCGATAAACCGATCATGCACCTTTCCAGGCCATCCCGGAGTGAACAAGCCCATATAATACTTCCCATCTACCAGCGCCATTTTTTTCAGGGAATGATCCCCCAGAAATCGTCTTCTTAATTTAATTAGAAATTGTAACCCCCTTATCCAGTCTAATGGGTTGTTATATTCCCTGATCAATATTCTTAAAAGCGTGACCTTAAGTTTAAAATGAGCCCAACTTTTCCTATGGCCAGAGATCATCCGGCTTTGAGAAGAATTGATGGCTCTGTCTTTTCTTTTACCAGCTACTGCGGTGTAGGGCCAATCTACACTACCCGTGAAAGGCAGGGCGTCGG
>JABDQS010000272.1 GCA_013042125.1 Eudoraea sp. | reverse complement strand
AATAGTGGCTCCGGACAGTTTTTTGGGGTCTTCCATTCAATTAAGAAGTTTGATCCGGTTCCTCCTTCAATATCAACTTCATCTATTATTATTTCCGTTGTTTCCATTGGAGCTAAATATATTGGTTGATCAAAATATGTGCGAACAGACTTGCCATGCGTATCAAAATACTCTGCTATAAGCAGGTAAATAGTGTCAAGATCACTGGTATTGCGCATACTTACCATAGCGGTTAAATTATGTGTTCTGTGTTCCGAATTACTATAGATCTGTGAATAGATAGAAAGATATGACGTACCATATTCGAGGGAATCCTTTGCACTGATATCCACGAACCTTTTCGACCAATTTTCGGGATTCGTTGAACTAATTTCCTTTTGTTCATTACAACCAAAAATTAACATAGTGATTAAGAATAGTAGCGTATACTTTTTCATTTCTTACTTTTCAATTGACAACTTCGGTTTGTGAATAGCTTATTAGATGGAATTAAAGATAGTAAAAGTGACGAACCTGATATTATGGAGAAAGGATTTTCTGAAAGGAAGATCGGATGGATTGCATTCTAACTTATTTGCGCTGGTTAAAGTCCAAAAAAGGAGGCCATTAAATACTGAGATCTGACTTCTTTGTTTTAAAATACCACAGGTAATTTAAATCATCGTTTTTCCAAATGAAATAAATAGCTACGGATGTAACAATGGTAGCAGGAAAACCTGAGCCAATACCAAGTGGAACAATTGCCAAAAAAAAGACGATAGCTCCAATACACGCAAGTTTAGCTGCCCAGCCTTTACCCAGCATGCCTATAGCAAGTAGTCCCTGTCCGAATGCAATTAGATGAACCATTGAAGTGATATGTGATCTAAACCAACCATTAATAAAATCGGCGTAAAGATCAAATGGCGTAAGAGAGGCATAATTCAGATAGTCATCAGGGCTCTTGTTGGCTGTAGTATAGTTAATCCAACAAGCCCAGGAAAATAAGAGTACAAAAAGTAATCTTGCCACTTTAGGTTTTCGAATAGCGGTCACCAATACTACGATAGCAATCGTATTGGAAATTGCCCATGGGATAAAATATTCACTCAAGAGTTCCATATTTTATTTTTTTAAGAAAATACTGATCAAGATTTCGCCAGCGTTTCAATCAGTTCACTGCAACCACCATTTTTGATAAATTTGGTATGCTCCTCAATGTTCATAAAATGCCTGGCAGTTATATCAGAACATACTATTTTTGAATTCGTGGCTTGATAGAATTTAGCTATAGTTTTTTTTGAAGAGGGATTTTTTAAAGGTGATTTCTTTTCTTCTTCCCTGCACCACATCAGAGATTTCATCCAAACAGCTGCACTTAAGGCACCACATGCTGCACCGCTTAAACCAAGGCCACCGGCAAACCCTGCAACCATCATCATTTCTTCATCACTTGCCCCCATTTTTTTGGCAACTTCTGTGGCACAACTCAAGCATTCATGAGTTGATGCTATCTCTTTATTTGACAGCCCTTCAATTGCTGATCTTACTGCCTCTGGTGCCCATTGATCAGCCAGGTTGAAACAGTGTAAGAATCTGCCGGAGAAAAAATACTTGGCCATGCTCAATTTACTTGAGAAGTCGCAATGAGTAATATCACTGCAATTTATGGTGTTTTCTCTTTCTGAAAATGATGCCATCAATTTTTGGGTGGCATTGACAGCAACAGCAATAGCCTCATTTTGATCTTTGCATTTTCTGTAAGCTTCTGCACCAACGGCTAATGAAGCTCCCCAGAGCATTCCACATTGATGGCCTTCCTGCATTATTCCTCCTGCCAACGAATCAGCAGCACGTTCTTCCAGTTCTT
Organism: Eudoraea sp.; assembly: GCA_013042125.1. Lineage (GTDB taxonomy): Bacteria > Bacteroidota > Bacteroidia > Flavobacteriales > Flavobacteriaceae > Muriicola. The sequence goes on along the minus strand of JABDQS010000272.1, from coordinate 10,274 downwards.
TGAGATGACCAAATTCCCTATTTAAGATATAGAAAAAGGTACGAGAGCATGTCCCCAATTTCCTAAATACTTTTTTCCCGTCTTTAGGACCCTCAATACTATGAGATATAGCACCATCCATTTGAATATTCTTTAGTGTGTCTGGTATAATAAGAAGGATTGAAGCGTAATCCTATGACATTCATCAGTTTACAAGGAAGTTTTAATAAATACCAATGGGTGGTATTATTTGAGACTCAATTCACTTTATGACTAGTTGACCGTAGGTTTTCTATTTCAAAATGTTCTAATATCCGCATTACCCTTAATGTATTCCATCGGCTTGGTTTGCCAGCTTTTTCCATTTCAAAGTGTTCTTTTCCGGGATGTTTTGCATGTACATTCCAGGTAGCATTTTTATTTCTTTTTTTAAGTAAAACCTGAATGGCAGGATTCATTCGGTCATCCCATTTTCTTCCGGAATATTGGAAATAGTCTAACGCTCGAAGAATATCGTATTTCCACCTGCACGGATAGGGGATCTTTAAAAAATCTTTCCGGATAATTTCTCCTGTTCGGTCAGAAAGGAACAATTGGTGTAATAGAATGAATTCTTCCGCACTCTCACCTGCGCTTTGAATGTCCTTCTTTCGGTAAGTATATCCTGCCTTCTTAAACTCCATTAATCCTTCAAGAACGGATAGGGTAGTGTGTAAAGAGCTATGTCTGGCCCCACTTCTTGTGGTTCGGCAATTGAAGCCGCCATCTGGCATCATTTCAGCCAGAATACTATCTACAACAGAGTGCAGTGATTGTTCTTTAGTTTGAAAGTAAGATGCGTAGTTCAAAAACATACCGTTTACACATACATCACTGTGAACAGATGTTGATGGGCCCAGGCAGATTCCTCCATCTTTTGCCATTGAGGTATCCAGAACCATCTCAATAGATTTTTTTACGACTGAATTCTCAGGGTTGAGATTCAGATTTCGGAGGTCTAGCAATGTATAGTGGGTAGAGGTCCATTTGGGTTGATAGAACCTATCTCCCCAATGACCGCCAGACCTTCTTTTAGACAAAAAAAGTTTTCCCCAACCTTCATGGGTTATTCTATCTTGCAGGTCTTTTCTATCATGTCCCAATAAATCGCGATACACCTGATATTGAATAGAAATATCTCCTTCAAGCAACCATTTTATGGTCTGTTGTTTGTCCATTTATAATACAGCTACTGTTGGCCATTATTTTAATACAGTTCTATTGGTTTTTTAGCAAATATTCAACAATTATATCTGCTGCCTTGCGACTGCCCTTTTCTGAGGGGTGAAATCCATCTGAAGAATAATAATCAAAATTTTGTGTAGCATCGAAATGCTTTTTCCATACCTCCCCAACCGGACACAAAATGGCATCATTGATCGATGCTGCATCTTTATGATTCTTAATTACGTCCTTAAATGTATGGTAATACCTTAAAGAAGGCCATACCATAAAATAAACTAGTTTAGAATCGTTGTCTTTACATAGATCGCTGTATAATTTGCCAAATTTTATAAGGATCTCTCTACCGTCTTGCTGAGATGATGGACCCTGTTGAAGAATAACAAAATCATAATGATTTCTTTCTATTTCTTTCTGGATCTTTCCATCATTCCAATGATCCATTATCGCGTAGTTTGGAAAAGCTATCATTTTTGTTTTTATAACTACGCCTTTTTGTTTAGCGGTATTCTCCACAAGTTGAGGAAGATCATTGGAGGCAGTAAGACTATTCCCGATAAACAAGACACTGATTTTTGGTCTTAAGATGTCATTATTGGTTGCTGGGAGATATGAAGAAGTACAAACTATGGATATAAAGAACAGCAGCACAAATTTTACTTTGTTCATATCCTATAAATTATGGGTTTTTATGGGCACTTTTTATCAATCATACATCTCTCAGGATCTTTTCCATTTTCCTCCCTCTCGCCAATTCATCCACCAGCTTGTCCAAATATCTGGCCTGTTGGGTTAATTTGTTCTCGATCTCTTCAACCCTATAACCACAGATCACACCTTTGATTAGGTGAGCGTTAGGGTTTAATGTAGCATTCTGAAAAAATTGCTCAAAAGTTGCTTTATTCTCAATGAGTTCCATCAGTTTTTTTTCATCATAACTTGTGAGCCACTCAATTACCTGATGCAATTCTTCTTTGGTTCTGCCTTTCTTCTCAACTTTTGCGAGATAATGCGGATATACAGAGCCGAATATCATTTTGGCTATCCGCTCATCGTGATGGCTTGTACTTTTCATACCTCTGAATTTATAGTTAGATAGCAGTTTGTTTCTATATCATTTGCTTATTTCTTGAAAATGCATATACAAGAAAACCTCCAAATGCGATGGCAAGCAGCCCTGCTAAAGGAGCCCATGGTTTAACACTGGGAATAAGCGAGGCAGTAAAGTGTTGAAAACCGTCTTGCTTCATAAAAATAAGGATAAAGGCAGCTATCACGAAGAAGTAACCTAAAATTTTTATTACGCCCGGATATCTTGATCTTCCTGCAGCTGCGATAAATAGGATACCAAGAACTATCCTCACTACTATTGCAAATATATATAGCGGGGTATTTTCCATGTTCTTTTCTATAAAACCGATAATTATACCGGAATTAATTAACAATACTATACCTGCAAGGATCATTAGCATTCCAAACAATTTAGGTATTAGTTTCATGCAGAGATCTTATTATATACGTTGTGGTGCTATTGATTTTTCATAAACTTCCTTATAGCGACCCATTGTTTTAACATGTCCCGTGCATCCTGCGCCGGGTACCCTAAAACAGTTTTTCCTGCTTCCACATCATTCATAACTCCGGAGCCGGCACCTACAGTTGCACCAGAATGTATGGTGGTGTGGTCCTTTATAGAAGCACTCCCGCCAATGATAACACCATCTCCTAAAGTAACGGAACCGGCAAGCCCGCTGTGCCCGGCCATAATACAGGAACGCCCCATAATACTGTTATGAGCTATTTGTACCAGATTGTCAATTTTACAACCATCACCGACGATAGTGGAGCTGAATTTTGCTCTGTCGACACAAGAATTGGCTCCAATTTCCACATAATGCCCAATTATGACATTGCCAATCTGAGGGATCTTTACAAGGCCACGTCCATCCTCACTTGGTCTGTACCCAAATCCATCGGCCCCAATACTTACGTTGGTATGAAAAATACAATGACTCCCAACAATGCAGCGTTCACGTATAATGGTACCGGACCAAACAATGGTATTATTACCGATGCTGGTTTCATCAAACACACATACATTAGGGTATAAAACTACTTCGCTCCCCAATTCAACATCTTTCCCCACATAGCAATTGGCACCGATCTTACAACCCTCACCGATCTTTGCGGTTTCGTGTATTACGGCGGTAGGATGTATATCTGTTCCAAAAACAGGAGGCGGAGGATTAAAAAGTTCCAATATTTTAGCCATTGCCAAGTCAACATTTTTGACTTTGATAAAAGCACGATCATCGCCGGGTTCAATTTTTAGATCATACCCTATAAGGGCAGCACAGGCTTTTGAATCTGCCCAGTACTTCTCATATTTTTTACTTCCAATGAAGGTGATCTGATTGCTGTCTGCTTTTTGAATTTCCTCGGGTCCTTCAATTTTTTGGGTAGTATTCCCTATTAATTCCCCTTTTATTAGGTTATTGATTTCACTTATAGAGTAGGATGCCATATAATTTTTGTTATTGATTAGTAAGTTATTTAAATCTAAAGGGAAAAAACAAAACCTATAGAATTATTAAAAGTGAACGAACTTAATAAACGCTCGTTTTAATGGCGTTTATTTATTATTGTCAATGCTTTATTTTCTATAAGGTTTCAGTTCTTCAAAAAAGAAATCATCATTTGGCACATCAAAATCAAAACCTATCACTTCTAAATTATTATCGGTGTTTATTTTTATGGTTCCGAAACTGAACCACGCTTGTGGGTGATTCCAATTGATCTCCCAAACATCATGATGCCAATGGGTTAGGTGAGCAGACAATAGCGGTGAATGCTCAAACTCCAACTTTAATTCATTGTTCTTATTGGTGATATGGATTGCACCATACATGTCTGAATAGTATTCACCTATAAAATATTCAGGTGAAATAGTAGGGCTGGTGTTTGATTTTCTCTTGGCTTTTCGGTCAGAAATACGAGTGTCTTCTGCTTCATTTTTATTACTTCTTTCAAGATATGTGGCCGACCAATCTTTGGTTTCAATGCCCAGAAATTTATCTAAGGCGTAATAAGTAGCAGCCATAATTGGACTCTATACGCCATTGGTTAAAACAACGACCCCAAGATTCTCATCAGGAATTAAGGTTACAGCTGTGATCATACCGTCATAACCCCCCGTATGTCCCACTTTCATTCTGCCGTGGTAATCACTTAGGCCCCATCCCAGACCATAGGCATTAAAATGCCGGTCGAAATCATTTTTAGACGTATGGTCCACATAGTGATTTGTATGAGGTGTCCATACCAGATTCCTGGTTGTTTTTGTCAATATAGTATCCTTCCCATGAATGCCATTATTTAAGTTAAAGATCATCCATTTAGAGATATCTGTAACGCTTGAGATAAGTCCACCCGTTGCAGCCACATTATCCCAATCTGCCCATGGGATCGCATAATTCTTATTGTCTTTTCTTGCATGCGGGGTTGCGTAATTTCCTTTGTCATCCAAGTCCTTGATAGACGAAATGGTACGATTCATATCGAGTGGATCCAGGAAAAGTTCCTTTACGTTTACATCCCAACTTTTTCCCGTAATGGTTTTTATTAATTCCCCTGCAGTGATGTACATTAAGTTAGAATAGCCATAGCCTGCTCTGAAATCATAGGCCTTCGGAACATACTTTATGTGTTTGATTATTGCTTCTGCGGAAAGAGTTGACTTATACCAAATGTTATCCCCACTAAAGGTCCCCAGACCAACCCGGTGACTTAATATATCCCTTACAGTGACATTATCACTAACCCAGGGATCGTATAATGCAAAGTAGGGTAGATACTTCTTTACCTTGTCATTCCAATTCAATTTGCCTTCCTGCACCAATATCCCGATTATAGCTGAAGTAAAGGCCTTAGAGTTTGATGCTATTGCATATAAAGTATTCTCATTTGGTTTCTCTTTTTTGCCTACTTCTAAGACACCGTAATTGCCGGTAAAAATTAATTTTCCATCTTTTACAATGCCAATGGAGGCACTTGGGATATCCCAATCTGTTACCATTTTGGCGTAATAGTCATCGATCTCTTCAAGATCTATTCCCAATTCTGTTTGGGCCTGTAATCCTGTGAAAAGGAATAGTTGTAAAACAATCAGATAGAAAATATTTTTCATGCGAAGTATTTTTTAGTTATTGGTAATGTTTTTGATTATCATCTGGCACCTATCGGGATTGCGTAATTAATTATAGCGGATATTATCAAACGCCAGTGACTAATTAAGAAGCCTGAGATCTTGGATCGTTCGCATTTCTGTTTCAAAGTAACGAACAGTATGAGTTGCTGTATCCCCAACCGGAGATTGAAACTCAATTCCAATTTTTACCTCTTCAGATTCAGTCATTTTAGTAAGACGTGCCATTGTATAATTTTCACCGTCTTCTGACCAATGCATTGAGTATATATCGTTCTTTTTTACGATCGCTAACCAGATCTCATCCATATTCTCTATGATCACGCCATTGGCATCATCAGATGTTCCCTTTGTTACAACCGTCACAATGCCTGGACCGGTTGCATCAGAGTTTTCAAACGCAAACTTGATCCAATTCAAATCATCCAAATAAACCATGAGCGCAACAGCATTCCATTGTGAGGAAAAATCTGGCCGTACCAACACCTTCGCAACAAAATCACCTTCTAAAATTTTGTACAGGAAGGGCGCGGAAGACGTTATGGAATCATCTTCAGGATTATTGAAAAAATCGGTTCCTTTCGCAACGGTTACTACCAATGAGTTATCAACTATCTTATATGATTGCGGCTCGTTCAGCCAATTGTAAGCAGCCATATTTTCTTCAGTCATATTTGAAGGAAAGGCTTTTGTTTCCCGGCGTAACTCACTTTTTTCAGATTTACATCCAAAAACTAAACAGAGAACAAGGATCGTATAAGAGAATCGTTTCATTATGTTGGTTTCCCAGTGCGGTACCAATTTAGCAATTAAACGAGACCTTTTGATGAGAAGTGTGGATTTTCCTGAATCAAGATCATAAGAAATTCAGGAACCAATTATGAAGTGGGAGGCAATAAAAAGGAGATAGCTCTTGGTAAAATCCCTATAGTGGCCGGGATAAGGCCTACATATTCGCCATCTGCCTCAATACCACAAGATTCATTGCTTTCGAGCAACACTTTTTTGGCATCATGATAGCTAACCTCCGGGTGGTTTATTTTCACTCCTTTTTTCAAATTCCCGAGATTTTTTAAATAGTCCCAAATACTTAAGTTCCCGAAGATGGCAACCCGAAATTGCCCATCATTAAATTTGGCATCAGGGGCAATGCAGATGGCATCGCCAAAGTAACGGCCATTGGCCACCGCCATTTGCAGCAACTTGCCTTTCCAATGCCATGTGCTGCTTGTGCAGCTTACTTCTTTTTTTACATAGCTCAGAAACCCTTTTATAATGTGTCTAAAGTAATTAAAGCCCTGTCCCAGTATACTTGAAGATCGTTCCATGTTTAGGGCCACTTCCGGGCCTAATCCTACGCCTGCAATATTGATGAAATAGCGGGTTTCCCGGGTCTGGTGTAGTATTATTTTTCCAAGGTCTATCTTTTGGGTAGTTTTTGTTTGAATCAGTTCAAAAAGTATTTCAATGGAATTAGTTACGCCGGCGGTTCTGGCAAAATCATTGGCCGAACCATGTGGGAGCAACCCTATTATAGGGTATTTGCTGGCCGGAATGTTACTATGCATCATTCCATTGATGATCTCGTGCAAGGTGCCGTCACCTCCAACGGCAATCAGATAGTCGCAGCCGTTCTCAGTGGCTTTCCTGGCCAATTCGATGGCATGTTTTTTCCTTTTCGTTGATAAGAACTCTACACTCCCTAAACTAGTTTGATGACAATATTGCTCCAGGCCCGGGAGTACTTTTACCAGCCGGTTGTTCTTGTTGTTGACCACAAACACGATTTTCATCAGGGCAAGCTAACATATTCCATGAAAAATTTCAATGGCAAAGTTTAATTAAAGATCGAAGGCTTACAGACTTTCTATAACTTTTTTTAACTTTTCTCTCACTTCATCGGCAATGCCTCCTAAGGATGTATTCTCAACAGACATCATGGAGGCTAAGGGATCTACGGCTGATACTTCAATATTCCCTGCTTCTTTTTCCTGAACAATTACATTGCAAGGGAGCATGGTGCCAATTTTGTCCTCAGCTTGAAGAGCCTTATATGCAAACGAAGGATTACAGGCACCCAAGATCTTATAGTTATAAAAATCAACATCTAATTTTTTCTTTAAAGTTGATTTCAGGTCAATTTCCGTGAGCACACCAAATCCTTCTTTTTGAAGTTCTGCGGTGGTTTTATCGATAGCTTCATCAAATGAAGTATCGGTTAATGTAGTTTTAAAATAGTAATTCATGTAGATCTTAATTTATTTAAAGTTACCCAAAATAAGGTGTTTTTATTCTCTTTTTAGCCTGCATATGGCGGTGCTGTTTGTGAATTGCAGTACATAGTCCCGCGAGGGAATAATTGGATTAAATTAATGTTCGTGACACGCTTCAATCCCCTTTTAAATCAGTGACCTTTACTTCATCATATTCAGTAAATTCACTTGGTTTTCTTTTAACAATATCGTCAGGAACGTTCTCTAAAATAGTATCAAATTTCTCTCTATCGAGCGATTCTATAAACGAAGCAAATTCATTTGATTTTTTCTTCTTCGAAAAATACTTCTTGTTCATCTTTACGATTGATTTAAGCATTGGTAAATATGGCTGTAAATCTGTTGTGGTGGATGCTTCCTCACTATCTATCCATGCAATAGGCACTTTTGTTATTGCCTCTTTTTTTAAAAGTGCCGTTTTTAATAGTAATTCTATATCAAAAGCAAACTTCTTTTCAATTAGATCATCAATTATTTCAGGAATTATTTCAGCCCTGAATGCTTTAAATCCACATTGGGTATCTACTATTCCGCCTAAATTTGGTATTAACCGCTTCCATAAATAGATAAATAGTTTACCTCGATTATTTCTTTTGCCCTTTTTAATTACCACAGATTTTGGCGCTCTTCGTGATCCAATGGCAACCAATTTATCGTTGTTCAACAATGGATCAACCAATAACATCACTTGCCCCAAATGTGTGGAAAGATCTGCATCTGTATAAATTACAATATGATTCCCGGCTTTTTTTTGCTGGACCGCGTCCCACATTCCATAAATTATTGAACCTCCTTTTTGGCTTTCATTTGTTGAACTAAGATTTTTTACCGGAGCATACTTTTGTTCAATTGCTTCCGATAAATACAGTACCCGGATCTTGTCATTCAATTTGTTTTCGTCAATAATATTTTGTGCTATTTTTCCACTTCCTTCGGGGCAGCCATCATCAACTACAATTAATTCCCATCCAACATTGGGTTGATTTTCAAATAGCCATTCCAGCTGTCTTTTTTTCTTCAAAAGAAAATCTTCTCCATGCGGATGTTCAGTGCTTTTCCTTATTCTATTGTGTTCCTTATACACTGCAAAGACTACAGAAATAAATAGTGGTTCAGTTATTTTTGAGGCAAGCATTTTGGATTTTACAATTTTGAGAACGAGCAAAATAAAGATGAAGGAATTATCTTTTTTTCGTATCAAATGCTCCTCTATTTCCTCTATTTCTGAAATAGTATACCCGCCTTCTAAAATTAATTTTACTTTCTCAAGGATCATTTCTGAATGCCCGTCGTTGGTCAGATCAACTTCCTTTGGGCAGGATTCTAGTATCTTCTTTAACATGTAATTTTGATTTAATGCTTGCCAAAAGCGGGCACTTTTTCTTGCAAAAAGAGCCCTGAGTTTATAACTATTGAAGCTTGTTCTATTAAAGGTTAAAAATACGAAATTCTGTCGAGCTCTGAGGGAGTGAATGAACCTATTTCCGAAGTCTAATACGGTTTACAGGCGGGCAAGTTTTATCCAAAGTGGTGGGTTGTGAACAGTAAAAATATAACTAGCTGATCTCTTCATTGGTTTTTGATGAATCAGTTAAAAGAGCCTTGATCTCAGTAAGCTCCTTTTTTGTTAAATGTCGCCATTTACCAAGGGGCAGATCTAAATTAATATTCATTATTCGATATCGTTCCAATTGGCGAACCTGGTTACCGAGATGTTCACACATGCGTCTTATCTGCCGGTTCAGACCTTGTGTAAGAACGATTCTAAAACTAAACCTATCTATCTGTTCCACATAACATTTTCTCGTTACCGTTCCTAAAATTGGAACACCATTGCCCATTTTCTGGATGAACGATTTGGTAATCGGTTTTTTTACAGTTACCAGGTATTCCTTTTCATGATTATTTCTGGCACGAAGAATTTGATTTACAATATCACCATCGTTCGTTAACAGAATGAGGCCCTGACTGTCCTTATCGAGCCTTCCGATGGGGAAAATACGTTCGGGGTAATTGATATAGTCTATGATATTATTTTTCTCTCTTCTGGTGTCTGTCGTACAAACAATTCCCCGGGGTTTATTAAAAGCAAGGTAAATAGGTTTAGTTTCCTTTCCTGAGATCAGTTTTCCGTTTATTCGAATTTTGTCTTTGGAGGATATCTTACTTCCCATTTCCGCCACTACGCCATTTATTGTCACCTTCTTTGCTGCAATGAGCTTATCAGCTTCTCTGCGTGAACAATACCCAATTTCACTAAAGTACTTATTTATGCGAACCAAATTTTTATTTTCCATATTACTGTCTTTCTTCCGTCATAATCCTACTGCACTAAGCAAACGGGTTTTAGAAAGAGTAAAAGCCTTTCTTACTTCACCTCATTCACTAATGGAAGATTTTTATCAAATGACTTAATATTATCCAGTGTTGTTAAGGTAATTTCATCCATTGCCTCCCTGGTAAAATAAGCCTGATGCGAAGTTATCAAAACATTAGGGTAACTGATCAATCTTAAGATGTCGTCATCCTGAATGATCCTTTCAGACAGATCTTTAAAGAAAAGGTTTTCCTCTTGTTCATAAACATCTATTCCTAAG
>JABDQS010000270.1 GCA_013042125.1 Eudoraea sp. | reverse complement strand
GTATCGCAAATACTGAACAAGCCATTCAGCGTAGTAATGCTATTTCATATAGTTTGGGATTGTATAGTGGAGCACTTATGGCGGTAGACTCTATTGCCAAGTTAGGAGTATCTGTAGATGTGAAGACCTTCGATACAGAATTAAATAAGGAAAAAGTGCGATCAATATTGGCCAAACAGAACATGGGAGAGTTAGACGCTATTATTGGTCCTCTTCAGGCTGATATTCTAAAAGAAGTGGCCAGCCAGGCCAACCAATACCAAATACCGATCATAGCACCTCTAACCTCTGAAAGCGACCTAAGTCTGCCGAACGTGTTTTTCTCAGTGCCGGCAGACCAGATACTCAGAAACAGAATGTTAGATTATGTAGAAGCTTTGAAAACCGATCAGAATATCATTGTGATCAGCGACTCAAAGAACGATACTACCCGGATTTTGATCAAGCAACGATTTCCGTTAGCAAAGTCTATTCAGGTACTGGAAGATGAGGAAAATATTTCTCTGGATATTGAAGCATTTAGCCTTTTGCTTTCGTTGGAAAAGGAGAATTGGGTTTTTGTTGAAACGGATAATTTTAAATTAGTGGCCAGCGTTACCTCCATCCTTAATTCTTCCAATACGGAAGAAACTCCGGTCCGCATGTTCACCACAAATAAAAACAAGGCCTTTGAGAATGATGTGGTTTCGGGAACCCACCTTTCTAACCTCAATTTTACCTATCCGTCCATTTATAAGGAAACGGCAAATGACGCCTTTGTAAGAAGCTACAGAGCTCGCTTTGGAAGTAGTCCGGATAGATATGCCACACGTGGTTTTGATCTCACCTACGATCTGTTGTTAAAATTAGCGTATAGACCCGATCTTTTAGCTGTTTCAGAGAGCATCGGACTTACCGAGTATTCCGGGAATAAGTTCGATTATGCCAAGGACCTGGCTTCAGGGTATTTTAATCTTGCATCCTATATAATGATGTATCAAAACATGAGCATCAAACAGATAACCCCGTAAAATATGACCTCCAAAGTTACCTATACCGGCAATTTGCGCACTTCCTGCGAACATCTTGCTTCGGGAAATAAATTTATTACAGATGCCCCGTTGGACAATAATGGTCTGGGACAGGCATTTTCACCTACAGACACTATAGCCACCGGTTTGGCGAGTTGTATGCTGACGGTTATGGGTATCAAGGCCAACACTTTCCCCCTGGTTTTAGACGGATCTTATGCAGAAGTAACCAAACATATGGCTTCAGATCCCAGAAGGATCTCTAAAATTGAAGTTGAATTACACATGCCGGCCGGTATTTCAGAGAAACACAGAAAGATATTGGAGAGAATAGCGTATACCTGCCCTGTACAATACAGTATTCATCCGGATATAGAAACACTAATCAATTTTCATTGGGGCTCCTAAGATCATTATTGCTATGTACTATGCTCGCAACTTCCATAGAAGGCAGCTGCCAGGAAGAGAATGCCATAAAATGGGATCCTGATCACAGATTGAGCTGGAGCGATTTTAAAGCTGAACCTAACAAAAATTCACCAGTAGCGGCTATTACGGCCAGTGGAATAGCCTATCGTTTTTCCGCTATGGAAAACCGGGGAAAAATGAAAGTAGATTGTTCCATCGATACCTTTTTTTATCCGGAGTCTTCCTGGTACAAGCCGGAAACAGCTAATGAAATTATTTTAAGTCACGAACAACTACATTTTGATATTTCAGAACTCTTTGCGAGGAAAATGCGGGCAAGGGTAGAGAACTATTCTTTTTCTTCTAATGTAAAGGCCGAAATGAATCGGATCTATGAACAGATCCTCAGGGAATTGCAGGCCTTTCAGAAACGCTATGATGAGGAAACTAATTTCTCCAGAGAGATAGAGAAGCAACTTGAATGGAACCAGAGGATATCCGAAGGGCTTTTATCGGATCAAAGAGGTTAAGGCATAAAGAAAAGAGTGCTACAACATATATTGTGCTTTCAAATATCCTTTTTTCTTTTGTCATACCGGCCCCCAATTGCTGCTCCCAGGGCAATGCCCACCCCCATCCAAAGGCCTACATTATTTGTTATCCAGCCTATAACAGCTCCAAAAGCAATTCCGAGGCTCATGCCTAATGCAAGATGTTTGTTTTTACGCATAGTCGTTAAAATTCAATGTTATAAGCTAGACATCACAGATAGAGACACCTTCCTTCAGTGCCGCAATTTTATCTGGCCAGGTTGGAATAAATTCCTGGGCCACATGGCCCTTAAAACCGGTTTTTACAATGGCCTTCATGATAGCAGGGTAGTAAAGCTCCTGAGTTTCATTGATCTCATGCCTCCCGGGATTCCCTCCTGTATGATAATGACCTATATATGGATGGTACTCTTCAATGGTGCGTATTACATCACCCTCCATGATCTGCATATGGTAGATGTCATACAAAAGTTTAAAATTCTCAGTTCCCAGGGCTTTGCAAAGAGCCACCCCCCAGGAA
>JABDQS010000269.1 GCA_013042125.1 Eudoraea sp. | reverse complement strand
GATATAACCTCCCCTACTTGTGACTCATTCACAAGATCTTGAAACATTACCATATGCGTTCTCTTATTAATTTGCCCCTATAACGGTAATCTGCAGATTTAATTATGCGTTCAATACTAAATTTCTAATGAGTATAAAACATGCCGCTCCTGCAACAAAACCGACCATCGCCAGGAATGCAATTTTTTTAAGGTACCAAAAGAAGTCTATTTTTTCCATTCCCATGGCAACTACTCCGGCAGCAGAACCTATAATTAACATACTTCCACCAGTTCCTGCGGAATAGGCAATAAAATGCCAAACGGGATCATCAATGGGTATTGAGAACATCCCCATACTGGCAGCGACCAGAGGAACATTATCAATGATCGCAGAACCAACACCGAGAATTACCACTACAAGATCGGATACGGTAGTACCCAAAGATTCCGTACCTAACATGGGCATGGTTTCATCTAACACGCCGGCAAATTCGAATAGCATCCCCAGAGATTCCAATGCCGCTACGGCTAAAAGAATACCCAAAAAGAATAGTATGCTTGGTAACTCAATCTTAGATAAGGAAGAATGTACCGGACTATGGTGCGATGTGGTATCTTCTTCAAAATCTAAGGTGGAAATACTAAATTTTGCGTTACTGTAGATCTCGGCAAAAGTAGCTACAATTGCCAGTGAAAGCATCATCCCTACATAGGGAGGAAGATGTGTGATGGTCTTAAAGAACGGAACAAATACAATAGATCCCAATCCCAGATAGAGCATTGTGGCCCCATAAGGTGACTTTGGAATTTCCTTTTCCTCTAATTCTCCTTCAATTTCACCTTGAAAAACCCGATACCTTAGTGCAAAAAGAACAGGCACCACCATACACACTACTGAAGGAACAAATACGTGCTCTATAAGCTGCATTGCCGTTACTTTATTGGCGATCCATAACATGGTTGTGGTAACATCGCCAATTGGGGACCAGGCACCTCCGGCATTTGCCGCGATAACTATCATACCCGCAAACCAAAGTCTTAATTCGCGATCTTTAATTACTTTCTGTAAAATAGTAACCAATACGATGGTTGCCGTTAGGTTATCAATGATTGCGGAAAGTACAAAAGCAAGAATTGAAAATAGCCATAAGAGTTTCGATTTCTTTTTAGTACGTATATACCCCTTAATTGTGGCGAAACCATCAAAATAATCTATGATCTCCACAATGGTCATAGCCCCAAGGAGGAAAACCAGAATCTCTGCTGTTTTGCCAAGATGATGCAACAACATTTCATCTATATGTGAAGGCTCCAACTCCTTTAGATCTGTATTTACCTCAAAAACAGGCATATGCGTCAGAGCAATGATCGCCCACAGAATGGCCATCATCGCCAGGGCGGGGATCAGCTTATCTATTTTTAAATTATGCTCTAGAGTAATTGCTAAATATCCTGCAACGAAGATGATAATGATAATGGTTTCCATACTAGTTGGTGTTTATAGTAGTTGTTTAAGTGCTATCTCAAAAGCGGTCTTGCTCAAATTGATTTTAGTAGGATTTTGCCTAAAGATATTCAAAATTGCTTTTCTAATGACATCAGAAGTGTCATTAAATATCAATTCGTCTTCCATAGCCACTCTTCCTTCCATAAAATATGCGAAAACCCGGGCCATACCACAATTGGAAATAAAGTCCGGAATAAGACTAACTTTTTCATCTGTATATTCCATGATAGGCCCAAAAAATATTTCTTTATCCGCAAAAGGTACGTTAGCACCGCAAGAGATCACCTCCAGTCCCGAGTCGATCATTTCAGTGATCTGTTCCCTGGTGATCAATCTGGAAGCGGCACAAGGTGCAAATATCTCTGCCGATAAACCCCAGATGCGTTCATTCATTTCTGAAAAAGGGATCATCTTATCCGGATCTGCAATAAGGGTATTCCCTTTTTTATGTAAAAAAAAGGTTTTGATCTCATCGAAAGAAAAGCCATCTTCGTTTATAACCCCACCTTCTCTATCTATGACCCCCACTACCTTGGCACCCATCTGTGCGAGATAAAAGGCCGCTGCTGCACCTACATTTCCAAAGCCCTGGACAACCGCCTTTTTTCCAATGACAGATCCTCCGGAAATATTGTAATAATGCTTTACAGCTTCAGCTACACCAAATCCGGTGATCATATCTGCCACTGTATATTTTTGACTGGTATCCGGAGAGTACATAGGGCTTTCCAGAACCTTGATCACTCCCAGACGCAATTGCCCTATACGATTGATCTTATCTGCCTCGGTTGGCTTAAAATGCCCGTTAAATACACCTTCCTGCGGGTGCCATACACCTGCATCTTCTGTAATTGGGATCACTTCATGGATCTCATCTACATTGAGATCACCACCGGTTCCGTAATAACTTTTCAACAAAGGAGCCACAGCACTGTACCAGCGTTCTAGTACGCCTTTCTTTCTGGGATCATGTGGATTAAAATTTATTCCGGATTTGGCTCCTCCAATAGGTGGACCAGAAACGGTGAATTTTACTTCCATGGTCTTTGCCAGCGAAAGTACTTCATTCATGTCCAGACCCTCGCGCATTCTTGTACCGCCACCGGCAGCTCCTCCGCGTAGTGAATTTATAACCGCCCAACCTTCAGCCTCAGTTTCCGGGTCCTTCCAGTTAAAAACAATTTCCGGGGCTTTTTTTTCGTATTTCTTTAAAAGATCTTTCATTAAGAATAAGGATTACATTATGAGTTAATCAATCTAAACAGGCCCTTACAGGCCATCACTTTACATCCGCGTTTTAATTGAAGCTAGTGTTGTCTCATAATACGAATTCGCTTTATTACTTCTTAAATTCACCTTGGAACAAATATAAAAATATTGACGGGGTATAAAAGTATTTTTGATGGTGGTAAGCAGTAATATTATAAAAAGATATTTTGAGGTATTCTCAAATTGCCAGTATAATCATTGAATAATTTCCAACCAAGACGTATATTTGTATGCCTTTTTTAACAATATACTAAGTGCTATGGATTTTACACTTTCCGAAGAACAATTGATGATTCAACAGGCAGCCCGCGATTTCGCACAACAGGAATTGCTGCCCGGTGTCATTGAAAGAGATGAAGCGCAAAAATTCCCTACAGATCAGGTTAAAATGATGGGGGAATTGGGATTTATGGGGATGATGGTTGACCCAAAGTACGGCGGTAGCGGACTAGACACATTATCCTATGTACTGGTCATGGAAGAACTATCAAAAGTTGATGCCTCTGCCTCTGTAATAGTTTCCGTGAATAATTCCTTGGTGTGTTGGGGATTAGAGACCTTTGGAACCGAAGAACAAAAGCAAAAGTATTTAACAAGATTAGCTACCGGAGAGATCATTGGAGCATTTTGTTTATCCGAACCGGAAGCAGGCAGCGATGCCACCTCACAAAAAACAACGGCAATTGACAAAGGGGATCATTATCTGCTCAATGGTACTAAAAATTGGATCACAAATGGCAACTCTGCCGATGTATATCTGGTAATAGCTCAAACAGATGTTAAAAAAGCACATAAGGGAATTAACGCCTTGATTGTGGAAAAAGGCATGCAGGGATTTGAAATAGGTCCAAAAGAGAACAAATTAGGGATACGTGGAAGTGATACCCATTCATTAAATTTTAATGATGTAAAGGTCCCAAAAGAGAACAGGATAGCCGAGGACGGATTCGGATTTAAGTTTGCCATGAAGACCCTTGCGGGAGGTAGAATAGGGATCGCAGCCCAGGCATTAGGAATTGCTGCAGGTGCTTACGAAATGGCCAGGAAATATTCCAAGGAACGAAAAGCTTTCGGTACCGAGATAAGCAATCATCAGGCCATAGCCTTTAAGCTGGCAGATATGCATACCCAGATAGAGGCAGCACGTTTTCTTGTTTATAAAGCCGCCTGTGATAAAGATAACCATGAGAATTATGATCTGTCTGGTGCCATGGCTAAATTATATGCTTCGCAGGTTGCAATGGAAACAACCGTGGAAGCCGTTCAAATTCACGGTGGGAACGGTTTTGTAAAGGATTATCACGTAGAGCGTCTTATGAGAGATGCAAAAATTACCCAGATATACGAAGGCACTTCTGAAATTCAAAAGATCGTTATTTCAAGAAGTGTATTGTCCTCATAGTATCTGATTTCTTACCTTTTTACACAGCATTTCCCGGAACACGGTAAATGAATTCACAGAGACCTATAGATTTAGGGTAATTTCTGTAAAACAGCATTATTAAAATCCTATTTAAAAGGCAAATAAAAATGCATTCTGCATAATTATCAGCCTATTATTTAATACGCCGTATTTTTTACGCCTTCCGGATCCAAAACAGGGATGCATCTTAGTCATTTTAATATTTTTGAGTAAATACGAAAATAGATGTTGAAGAAGCAAGGATTGTATTTGCCGGAGTTTGAACACGACAACTGTGGAGCAGGTTTTATTTGTAGCCTGAAAGGAAAAAAATCGAATGACATTATTCATAAGGCCCTCGAGATTCTCGACAAATTAGAACACAGGGGTGCCGTAAGTGCCGACGGAAAAACCGGTGATGGCGCCGGGATCCTTATAGACATCCCCCATCTTTTTTTTAAGGAGGAATGTTCCTTTGAATTACCCGAACCCGGGGCCTATGCTGTAGGTAATGTTTTCCTTCCAAAAAAGGAAAATCAACAAGCATATTGCATCTCAGTATTTGAATCAGAAATAAAAAGACAAGGACTGCAATTACTTGGATGGAGAAATGTACCTGTGAATACCTCCGTACCGGGAAGGATAGCGGCTGAAACAGAGCCCTTTGTAAAACAAGTTTTCATTGCTAAGGAAAATGAGGAACAGGATTTCTTTAATTTCAATCTGAAACTGTTTATTGCCAGAAAGGTAGCTGAGCATACCATCATCCATTCCAAACTTTCTGAAAATAAGTTCTTTTACTTACCAAGTCTCTCAACAAAAATAATAATCTTCAAAGGGCTCCTGATGCCTCAGGACATAAAAAGATATTACACTGATCTGATGGATCCAAGGGTAATTACCAGGCTGGCCTTGGTACACCAGCGATTCTCTACCAACACTTTTCCTACCTGGGATCTGGCACAACCTTTCCGGTATATGTGCCACAATGGTGAGATAAATACCCTGCGCGGTAATGTTTCTCGAATGCGATCGAGGGAAGGACTCATGGAAAGTCCGTTTTTTGGAGAAGAGATAAAGAATGTTTTACCAATCATTCTTCCGGGGAAATCGGATTCGGCTACCATGGACATGGTTGTTGAATTACTGCTGATGACAGGACGATCCTTACCAGAGGTAATGATGATGCTGGTTCCTGAAGCCTGGGAAAAAAATACAGAAATGTCCGAAGCCAAAAAGGCATTCTATGAATATAACTCCTGTGTTATGGAGCCCTGGGATGGTCCCGCCTCTATTCCCTTTACCGATGGCAATTACATTGGTGCCGTTTTAGACAGGAATGGACTTCGACCATCGCGCTACTCGGTAACTAAAGATGGCTACGTAATTATGTCTTCTGAAACCGGAGTGCTTGATATTGCCCCTGAGAACATTGAACTACACGGAAGGTTAGAGCCCGGTAAAATGTTCCTTGTAAATATGGAAGAGGGCCGTATCGTTAACGATGAAGAAATAAAAGAAGAGATTGCACAGCGCCATCCTTATAAAAAATGGCTCGATAAGAATTTAGTTCACCTCAGGGACATCCCCTATAATGACTGTCCGCTTTTTCTTGGGGAAGAAACTGTGGAAAAAAGGAAAGCGGTTTTTGGATATACTCTGGAAGATATTAATACTATTGTCCTTCCCATGGGTAAAACTGCTAAAGAACCCATAGGCTCCATGGGATCTGATACCCCTATTGCAGTATTATCTGAACGCCCTCAATTGATCTATAATTATTTTAAGCAATTGTTTGCCCAGGTAACCAACCCTCCACTCGATGGTATCCGTGAAGAACTGATCACAGACATTAGCCTAACACTTGGCACGGACCGGAATATCTTTGACATCACTGAACTGCATTGCAGAAAATTAAAGATCCAGAACCCGGTGATCTCAAAAGAGGATCTGGATAAAATTAAGAATTACGACGTTAGCCCGGATTATAAAGTAGTGTCCATTCCCATTTTGTACGATGTTCACAGAGGACACAATGGCTTAGAAGAAGCATTGGAGTCTGTTTTGGCACAGGCATCCAGGGCGATAGATAAGGATGCTAACATCATTATAC
>JABDQS010000257.1 GCA_013042125.1 Eudoraea sp. | reverse complement strand
CTATCTACTGCGGGCGTTAGAAATTTGAGTGGCCCTGACCCTAGTACGAGAGGACCGGGTCGGACTGACCGCTGGTGTACCGGTTGTCTCGCCAGAGGCATTGCCGGGTAGCTACGTCGGGATGGGATAAGCGCTGAAAGCATATAAGCGCGAAACCCGCCACAAGATGAGATTTCTTTAAAGGGCCGTGGGAGATGACCACGTTGATAGGCCACAGGTGCAAGTGCTGCAAAGTACGCAGCCGAGTGGTACTAATAGTCCGTTAGGCTTGCGCCGCAAATTGCCTTGTAAACTAACTTTTAGGATACATGCGCATACCTCATCTGTTATGTAAACACGAAGTTTACCCAACTACTATCCCTTTATGTTAAGATATACCGTGAAGTAGCGCAAAGCGCACTTCACAACAAAGCTCAGGTGGCCATGGCGACGGGGTCCACCCCTCTCCATTCCGAACAGGGAAGTTAAGCCCGTCAGCGCCGATGGTACTACCACACCAGGTGGAAGAGTAGGTCGCCGCCTTTTTTAACCCTGAAGTAAATCTATTTTACTTCAGGGTTTTTTGTTTTAATGACCCTATTAGTAGCACTATCAAATACTGCTTACCCCCGGGGACTTATCGTCCCTTCCCCCATTGAAAACAAAATAAGGATTAACCCTGCATCTTGCTATCAGAATCCTGTGAAGTGTATTTTGCAAAGGACTCGATCTTTAAAACAAAACCAGAAAAAGGCTCTAAACCCGGGGTAGATCTCCTTCACCTTTTAAAGGAAGTTCTGAAGAGCCCATAAGAAAAGTATCTACATGATGGGCCGCCTGCCGTCCTTCGGAAATGGCCCAAACAATAAGTGATTGTCCGCGCCGCTGATCGCCGGCAACAAATACCCCCGGAACGTTCGTTTTATAATCCTTTACGGATGCTTTGATATTGGTTCGTGCATCGGCCTCTATTCCCAATTGATCAGCAATCGTCATTTCTGAACCGGTAAAACCAAGGGCCAGCAAGACTAATTCGCAGGGCCACTCTTTCTCTGTTCCTTCAATTTCTTTTAATACCGGTCGTTCCCCGGGAACCTTGATCCATTCTACCTCCGAGGTGACCAACCCTTTTAAGTTTCCATCTTTATCCCCTATAAACTTCTTTGTAGAAATACTGAAATAACGTTCAACCCCTTCCTTATGTGAAGAACTGGTCCGCAAGCGCATGGGCCAAAAGGGCCATGGCTGTTCCTGAGGTCTTTCCGTAGTAGGCTTACTCAGGATCTCAAAATTGGATACCGATTTAGCTCCCTGTCTAAAGGAGGTACCTATGCAATCAGATCCTGTGTCACCACCTCCAATAACTATAACATTCTTATTGGTGGCCTTTATCTCATCTTCAAATTTCTTTACCCCGTCCACACGACGGTTATTCTGAGCCAGAAAGTCCATTGCCTGTACCACACCATTCAGATCGGCTCCTTCAATAGGCAAGTTTCTGCGAATAGTTGCTCCACCGCACAAGACAATTGCATCAAAGTCGGCCATCAAAGACTCTGCCTTCACATCCACCCCAACATTCACACCGCATTTGAAGTCAATGCCTTCTTCTTTCAACACATCCAAACGTCGATCAATTATATGTTTTTCCATTTTAAAATCCGGGATGCCATATCGCAACAAACCGCCGGGCTTTTCATCTCTTTCAAAGACCGTAACGCTATGGCCGGCTCTGTTGAGTTGTTGAGCAGCAGCCAATCCTGAAGGTCCCGACCCTATGACCGCTACCTTTTTACCTGTTCGGGTTTCCGGTGGCATGGCCACCACCCACCCTTTTTTAAAGGCAGTCTCTACAATGTTCTTTTCAATATTCTCAATAGAGACAGGATCTTCGTTGATACCCAGGACACATGCTTCTTCACAAGGCGCAGGGCACAGTCTGCCGGTAAATTCCGGAAAATTATTGGTGGCATGAAGAATCTGAGCTGCCTTTTCCCATTTCCCACGGTATACTGCGTCGTTGAAATCCGGGATCAAATTACCCAGTGGACAACCACTATGGCAAAAGGGAATACCGCAATCCATGCAACGTGCTCCCTGTTCCTTTAATTCCTTTTCCTTTAAGGGCAGCGTAAATTCCTTAAAATTCTTTACCCGTTTATCAACTGGTTTATAGGGCTCTGTCTTTCTTCCGTATTCTAAAAATCCTGTCGTCTTTCCCATGTTTCGCTCTAAATTGTTTGTAATTTTTCCTGTTCCAATCGCAACAATGCCTGTTTGTATTCTTCCGGGAATATTTTAATGAATTTTGGCAAGTAATGCTCCCAACCTTCTAATATCCTTTGCGCCAATGGGCTTAAGGTGGCGTTGTAATGATTTTCAATAAGTCCCTTCAATTGTTGTATATCCTCATCTTCCTCTACCCGCAGCAGGTTCAGGGCCTCCTTATTACATCGATTTTCAAATGTTTTGTGAAGATCCAGGACATAGGCAATTCCACCACTCATCCCTGCACCAAAGTTTCTACCTACTTCCCCTAGTATAACCGCTGTACCTCCGGTCATATATTCACAGCCATGGTCTCCGATTCCTTCAACTACAGCCGTGGCTCCGGAATTTCGAACACAGAAGCGCTCTCCGGCTTTTCCGTTGATATAGGCTTCGCCGGAAGTGGCTCCGTAGAGTGTTACGTTACCGGTGATGATATTTTCTTCTGGTTTGAGAGTAGACTTTTCAGGTATTTTGATGATCAATTTAGCACCGGAAAGCCCTTTTCCCAGATAGTCATTGGTATTACCGTTCACCACCATGGTAAGTCCCCGTGTAGCAAAAGCCCCAAAGCTCTGGCCGGCAGAACCGGTAAATATCAATTTTAAGGTATTATCCGGAAGTCCTTCGGCTCCATAGATCTTTGAGATCTCATTACTGATGATGGCACCTACCGCCCTGTCTGTATTGTGGATTGGGAAATTCAATGTCGATTTTTCCTTTCTGAACAGAGAAGGGTGTGCTTTTCCAATGATCTCGAACTCTATGGAGTCATCCACATAGTGTTCTTGTTTTTGTGTATTGTAGAATTTGGTACCTTTTCGCACGTCAATTTTATGCAGAATAGGACTCAAATCCAATCCATTGGCTTTAAAATGGTCAATAGCCTTATTCCTGTTCAGCTTTTGGACCTGCCCAACCATTTCGTTGATGGTCCTGAAACCTAGCTGTGCCATAATTTCCCTTAGTTCCTGTGCAACGAAGTACATATAGTTCACAACATGTTCTGGCTTCCCTTCAAACTTCTTGCGTAATTCGGGGTTTTGGGTGGCTATACCTACCGGGCAAGTATTCAAATGACATACACGCATCATGATACAACCCGAAGCCACCAAAGGTGCCGTGGCAAAACCGAATTCTTCTGCTCCCAATAAGCAGGCAACTGCCACATCCCTTCCTGTTTTTAATTGTCCGTCGCATTCAAGAACGATCCTGTTTCTAAGGTCGTTCATTACCAAAGTCTGCTGCGCTTCGGCAATTCCCAATTCCCAGGGCAGACCGGCGTGTTTTAGTGAGGTAAGTGGCGAGGCTCCTGTACCGCCATCGAACCCGGAAATAAGGATCACATCGGCTTTTGCTTTGGAGACACCCGCGGCAACGGTACCAACACCTACTTCCGAAACTAGTTTAACGTTTATACGCGCTTCTCTGTTAGCCGATTTAAGATCATAAATAAGCTGTGACAGATCTTCAATAGAATAAATATCATGATGGGGTGGTGGAGAGATAAGTCCTACATAAGGCGTGGAATTCCTGGTTTTAGCGATAGACGGATTCACCTTAGGCCCTGGAAGTTGCCCTCCTTCGCCTGGTTTTGCGCCCTGTGCCATTTTGATCTGGATCTCCTGTGCATTCGTTAAATAATTGGAGGTCACTCCAAATCTTCCCGAGGCGACCTGTTTTATGGCACTGTTTCGCCAATCACCGGTTTGGTTCTTATAAAAACGCTCAGCATCTTCCCCGCCTTCCCCGGAGTTACTTTTACCGCCAATACGATTCATGGCTATGGCAAGATTTTCATGAGCTTCCTTACTGATAGAACCGTAAGACATAGCCCCTGTTTTAAAGCGCTTAACAATTTCCGTCCAGGGCTCTACTTCTTCCAAAGGTATAGGGTCATAATTAGCAAATTCAAACAAGCCACGAATGGTCATCAGATCTTTGGATTGCTCATTCACCATTTGGGCGAATTCTTTATAGGTATTAGGTTCGTTATTTCTAACAGCCTTCTGTAGCTTGGCAATGGACAATGGATTAAACATATGTTTTTCTCCATCTCTCCTCCAGCGATATTCACCTCCAATTTCCAGATCTAAAGTTGCTGCCACATGTTTTTTAACAAAGGCATTCTGATGTCTTTTTGCGATCTCCTTTTCGATCTCGTACAGTCCAATTCCCTGAATACGCGTAGGTGTATTTGGAAAATAGGTATTTACAACATTGGTGTTAAGCCCAATACATTCAAACAATTGAGATCCGCGATAAGAATTTAAGGTAGAGATCCCGATCTTGTTCATCACCTTAACGATGCCTTTCCCGATCGCTTTGTTATAATTCTTTATGGCTTCCTCAAAGGAGTATTCTGTGATGTCATTCTCATCAATCTGCTCCCCTATGATCTCATTCACCAAATACGGATTGATGGCGCTCGCTCCAAACCCAAACAATAAAGCAAAATGGTGCACTTCCCTTGGTTCTGCCGATTCTATAATAATGCTCAAATTGGAGCGTTTTCCCGCAGTTTGCAAACCACTATTCACATAAGCGCAAGCTAACAATGCCGGGATGGGTGCTTTCTCTGCACTAATAAAC
>JABDQS010000256.1 GCA_013042125.1 Eudoraea sp. | reverse complement strand
AATATATATACTCAATTGATACAGGATCAGCACGGGTACGGCAACAATGATCTGGCTGGCTACATCGGGAGGGGTGATCACTGCCGAAATAATAAGTACGATGACCAATGCGATCTTTCTGTATTTTTTTAGGATCTCGGGCGTCACCAGACCTACTTTGGTAAGGAAATAAATAATGATTGGTAGTTCAAATATAAGTCCACAGGCAATAACTGCGGCCCTCACTGTGGAAATATAGGAACTTAGATCAATATCATTGAATACTTCATCACTTACGGTGTATCCTCCTAAAAAGTTAATGGAGAGCGGAGCTACCACATAATATCCGAAGAGTACACCCATAAAAAAGAGGAGAGATGCCACCACAATAAAACCTCTGGAGTTACTGCGTTCTTTTTCGTAAAGTCCCGGACTAATAAAACGCCATAGTTCATATAGTACGTAGGGAAATGCGATTATAAATCCGGCCCAGATAGACGTCCAGATATGTGCTGAAAACTGCCCGGCCATAACCCTGCTTTGCACCCTGAAAAGGGGTTCTGTACCACAAAACGCCTCACTAAAGCCCAACATTTTGGATAGTTTGCAAAAAAGAGCATAGGTGGGAAAATCGGGTTTTTTAGGCCCAAAAATGACAGTATCGAATATAAAATCCTTCATTAAAAAGGCTACCATGCCTACAATTACCACGGCCAGGGTTGACCGGATCAGATGCCATCGCAACTCTTCCAAATGATCTAGGAAAGACATTTCATTGGGGTCCGTGGTTTGTTTTGCCATTAAAGTATGCCTTCGTTAATTAGATTATGTAAGTGCACTACTCCCAGGTATTCATCGTCTTTTTTCACAAGCAGTTGTGAGATGCCGTTTTTTTGCATCTCCTTAAGAGCACTAACTGCGAGGACCTCGGGTTCAATGGTCTTCGGATTTTTGGTCATAATATCGCTGGCTGTGAGGCCATTGATATTTTCATATTTATTTAGCATACGACGAATATCCCCATCTGTAACGATCCCTATAAGTTTGCCATCTTCCATTACG
Source organism: Eudoraea sp. (assembly GCA_013042125.1). Lineage (GTDB taxonomy): Bacteria > Bacteroidota > Bacteroidia > Flavobacteriales > Flavobacteriaceae > Muriicola. Next base: position 6,693 of record JABDQS010000256.1, on the reverse strand, counting down.
GCTGCAACTCCCAGCATCTTCTCGGAGATCTCAACGATCACATTCTTAATTGCCGTTTTGGCCTCTACCTGCGGCTTGAAATTTTTTGCTGATATATCAGAGACCCTTAGGTAAAGTTTCTTTCCCAATGTACCTCCGGGGTGAAATTTCGCAAAATCCTTAGGGCTAAACCCTCTGAGTTCCAACAAACAAATTGCCAGGGCATCTCCCATAACAAGTTGGGCCGTAGTGCTGGTAGTAGGCGCCAGATTATTGGGGCAGGCTTCCTTCTCTACATACGTGTTCAAAACAAAATCTGATTGTTCTGCCAGATAAGACTCTGTATTTCCGGTCATGGAAATTAATTTGTTCTTGCCTATTTTGATCAAAGGTACCAGTAATTTGATCTCCGGGGTATTACCACTTTTTGAAATGCAGATCACTACATCATTTTGCTGTATGGTACCAAGGTCGCCATGAATAGCGTCTGCTGCATGCATAAAGATAGCAGGAGTGCCAGTTGAATTTAATGTGGCCACTATCTTAGAGGCGATCAAGGCACTTTTCCCAATTCCCGTAATCACAACCCTGCCTTTTCCGAGATATATGCAGTCTACCGCATCAGCAAATTGTTTATCCAGAAGGGATGCTAAATGATGGATGGCGTCCCCTTCGGTACGAATGGTTTTTTTTGCCAGTTCCAATATGCCTTTGCTATTGCTCAATGTACCTTGATAGTTTTGTGAAATTGAATGCAGATTTTGTCTAAAATTGTAATCGCTTTCTAAAAGAATGTATTATATTTAAGAAACAAAATTACATAAACTTATTTTATAGGGTATTCTAATTACACAAGAAAAATACTACTACTACCCAAAAATATTTAGTTAATAATAGCTTATTGTGGTGCAAGAGAATCTTTATGCAGGTGTGATAAAATAAATTATTAGGGAATGGTATTGAATGATACGGAACTTCAGACTTCACTCAAGAAATACTTCGGATTTTCTAAGTTCAAAGGTCTACAGGAAGATGTAATCAAAAATGTTGTAGAAGGGAACAACACCTTTGTAATAATGCCCACTGGTGGTGGGAAATCTCTTTGCTATCAGCTACCTGCGCTAATGAAGGAAGGAACTGCTATTGTAGTTTCTCCCCTGATCGCCCTAATGAAAAACCAGGTAGATGCACTACGCGGAATCTCTTCAAATCACGGTGTAGCTCATGTGCTTAATTCATCCCTTAACAAGACACAGGTTAAGCAGGTAAAACAAGATATTTCTGATGGGATCACTAAATTATTGTACGTTGCCCCGGAATCCCTTACCAAAGAAGATTACATTCAATTTTTACAATCGGTTCCCCTTTCTTTTGTCGCTATAGATGAAGCTCACTGTATCTCTGAATGGGGACATGATTTCAGACCTGAATACAGAAATTTAAGGGCTATTATCGATAGATTGGGTGATGATATACCTATCATAGGGCTTACGGCCACGGCCACACCAAAAGTTCAGGAAGATATTGTAAAGAATTTGGGAATTACCGATGCCAAGTTATTTAAAGCATCATTTAACAGGCCTAACTTGTTTTATGAGGTGCGTCCAAAGACAAAAAATGTAGAAGCGGATATCATTCGTTTTGTGAAAAAAAATACCGGTAAATCTGGGATAGTCTATTGTCTGAGTCGTAAAAAGGTGCAGGAATTGGCGCAAGTTCTACAGGTAAATGGCGTAAGCGCAGTTCCTTATCACGCCGGATTTGACGGAAAGACCAGATCTAAATACCAAGACATGTTCTTAATGGAGGATGTTGATGTTGTAGTGGCTACCATCGCTTTTGGAATGGGGATAGACAAGCCCGATGTGCGTTTTGTGATCCATCACGATATCCCGAAGAGCATAGAGAGTTACTACCAGGAAACCGGTAGGGCCGGCAGGGATGGGGGAGAGGGCCATTGCCTTGCTTTCTATTCCTATAAAGACGTTGAGAAATTAGAAAAATTTATGTCGGGTAAACCCGTGGCGGAACAAGAGATTGGAAATGCGCTGCTACAAGAGATCGTTGCTTATGCAGAGACCTCCATTTCCAGAAGAAAATTCATTTTGCATTATTTTGGAGAAGACTTTGATGAGGTAAATGGCGCCGGAGCAGACATGGATGACAATGCCCGGAATCCTAAAGAGAAAGAAGAAGCCATGGACAACGTGGTAAAGTTGATCTTAGCAATACAGGGAACCAATGAAAAATTTAAGTCTAAGGAAGTCGTAAAGACCTTGTTAGGCACAACAAATGCCCTTATAGCCTCTCATAGGGCAGATGAGAAGGAGTTCTTTGGGTCAGGGGCAGATAGACCTAAGGAGTATTGGATGGCGCTTATACGCCAGGTCCTGGTGGCCGGATTGCTGAAAAAGGAAATTGAACAGTATGGTATTCTGCACGTAACGGAAGCCGGAGAAGCCTTCTTAAAGCAGCCAACTTCATTTATGATGACCAAGGACCATGTCTACAGTGCAGAAATGGATGACGCTATCGTTTCTGCAGCTAAGAAATCTGGCGGAGTGGCAGATGAGCGTCTATTAAAACTTTTGAAAGATCTGAGAAAAAGCGAAGCAAAAAATCTGGACGTTCCACCTTTTGTAGTTTTTCAGGATCCTTCGCTGGAAGATATGGCACTGAAATATCCTGTGAGTATGGAAGAGATGATCACCATACATGGGGTAGGAGAAGGGAAAGCAAAAAAATATGGTGCTCCTTTTCTAAAAATGATCGCTTCGTATGTGGAAGAGAATGATATAATCAGACCAGATGACCTGGTTGTTAAAAGCACCGGTGCAAATTCCGGATTAAAATTGTACATCATTCAGAATGTAGATCGAAAATTACCCCTGGATGATATTGCTGCAGCCAAAGGACTGGAGATCAATGAGCTGATTAAGGAGATGGAACAGATAGTTTTTAGCGGCACAAAGCTGAACATCGGCTATTGGATCGATGAGATCCTGGATGAAGATCAGCAGGAAGAAATACACGACTATTTCCTGGATGCAGAATCTGATAATATAGAAGAAGCCTCAAAAGAATTTGATGGGGATTATGAAGACGAAGAACTTAGACTATACCGCCTGAAATTTATGAGCGAGGTAGCTAATTAATCTATACATATAAAAAAGAAAACCCCGAAATACGGGGTTTTCTTTTTTTAGAAATCATTGAATTCTCCTGCGCTAATAAGCGCAACAATGGCCCCGAAGTAAAGAATTATAAACAGTAAATAGCACAAGGCCAATGCCAGGCCAACGTACGAAAGTACCCTCCCTGTTTTTACATTCTCATAGCCGGTGTACATACCGGGATTTTCGTTGTAAAGTCGTTCTGCTTTCCCTGCACTATTAAGCCCTATTATAGTGAAAATTATCCCAAAAGGACCGCAGCATAACAAGGTTAATACTACAGATAGTATCCCCATAGTAAGGGCGTTACTGGCCCCTGGTAGTGATTGTTGGTTCATATGGTTTGTTATTTAGGTTTATTCTTCGAGTCCAAATTGCTCCAGGATCTCTTGTGATTGTCGCATAGCCTCTTCCCATCCACCCATGGCCCATAGGTTGTAAATATTGAATATCAAATAGACTACTCCCAATACAAGACCAATTATCACCAGGATCTTGGCAGTTTTCAGTTGACTGTGGTTGGAATACAGCTCCGGATTTTCCATAAAGGTCTTTTCATCCTTTTTAACGAGGATAAGACCAATACCAGACATAATGATGGCCGGAATTCCCCAAATACAGCAGCACAGATAAGAAAGAATGGCAAGAACTATAACGATCGTTACGTTGGGTAATTTTTGTTGTTCCATAAGGGTTAGATTGATTATATTATTTTTAATAAGAAATTAATTAGGATCGAAACAACACTTAATATCATCAGGCCGATGATGATTTTGTTGACGTACTTTATTTTAAAGAATTGATCCAGTAACAAGAACCCGAATAGCCCCAAAATTGGATAAATAGCCGGGTACATTTTAAATGCTGCGAGGAATTCTCCCTCAAACAAGAGAAAAACAGATCGTTGAATTCCACAACCCGGACAATCCATGCCCAACACCTGTTTACTTATACATGGAAGCATGTAGTCTTTCGCAACAAGTAAAAATATGGCCAGATTCACTTAGTGATAATTAGGGTTCTTTAACCGAAAAATACTATTATTTTTAGGGAATGAAAATAGAATGGTCTTTTTATTTTTAATGTTACGATCATTTTTAATTCTAATTCTGCACTTACAATGAGAAAAATTGAAGTTGGAGATAAAGTTCAGGTGCTGGATGATACCATGGTGGGGACCGTCAAGAATATAGATGGTTCAATCATCACTATTATCTCTTCAGATGGTTTTGAACTGGAGTATGATCGAACAGAATTATTGGTTGATAAAGGACAGGGAGGGATCAAGGTCAGTAATTATGACGTGGCACAAGTAAAGAGCCAGAAAGACAAACCGAAAAAGAAAGCACCTCGGAAGGTGAAGGCTAAAGATCGCAACATTCCAAAAATGGAAGTGGATCTGCACATTCATCATTTAGTGCCGAGTACCAGGGGGATGAGTAATTTTGATATGTTGAATATACAGATAGAAACTGCTAAGAGACAACTGGAATTTGCTATAAGTAAGCGCATCCAGAAAGTGGTATTTATTCACGGAGTAGGTGCAGGAGTTTTAAAAGAAGAATTGTTTTATTTGTTCAGGAAATACCCAAATATTTCTCATTACGACGCTGATTTTCAGAAATATGGTCTGGGTGCAACCGAGATATACATTTATCAGAATCCATAAACAATTAAATTACTGCTCGGTGGTAATGGTGCCAAATTCACTGATGCTGATATCGGTAATGCGTTCGCCTTGTTCATTGATCAGGTTGATATTGCGAAGAAGGATGGTATGCTCATAGAGTGTAGTGTCTGACGGGTTTTGAAGAGTACTTATCAAGACCTCCCCACTTGCAGCTTCTATTTCTTCAAGTACAGCTGGTGAAGTTGGAGGGATGGCATCACAGAAGTAACTGCTGCTTACTGAGCCTGAAAATAATCGGTATATAAGATTGCTTTGCCCGGGAAGAGTGCTAACAATGGTATCCTGGGACACTTCATTCAGGAGTATCCCACTTTGTAATTCCAGGATCAGCGCCTCTTCTCCATTAAGTTTAAAAAACAGCGTACTTGCCGTGGTGATGGAAGACTCACATGTCTCAATTGAAACACTGTCAAATTCAATGGACTCTATTTGAAGATCTCCATCATTGCAGGCTAAAAGGACAACAAATATTGGCAGGAAAAAGAAACGTTTCATGCTTCAAAGTTACTGTAAAATAGAAGTAAAAACCTATACCTTTGTCTCCATTTTTAAAAGATTTTACGTTTATTTCCTTTATTTTTGATTATATCTCACAATGAATAAATGAACATGGAACAGGTATATTTCGACAACGCGGCAACAACACGGGTACGTGACGAGGTAATTGAGAAAATGCAGGAAGCCCTTGCCAATTGTTACGGAAATCCTTCTTCTACACATGGTTTTGGAAGATCGGCCAAAACAGCCATTGAGACCGCAAGAAAGACTATAGCGAAATATTTGAATGCTCATCCTTCCGAGATCATATTTACGTCTGGAGGTACAGAAGCAGATAATATGATATTGAAATGCTCCGTAAGAGATCTGGGAGTAGATACCATAATCACTTCTAGAATTGAGCACCATGCTGTCTTGCATACCGCAGAGGAACTGGCAGAGGACCAAAATGTAACTGTTAAGTATGTTAGGCTGGACGCGCATGGCAATCCGGACCTTGATCATCTCAGGCAACTTCTGGAAGAACCTAAGGGCAAGAAACTGGTAAGTCTGATGCACGTAAACAATGAAATTGGAAATATTATTGATATGAAGGCCATCAGTTCTTTATGTAAAGAACACGATGCTTTACTGCATTCAGATACCGTACAATCCATAGGTCACTACAACTGGGATGTGCAGGAAATTCCCATCGATTTTATGACCGCTGCTGCCCATAAATTCCACGGCCCCAAGGGAGTAGGTTTTGCCTACCTAAGGAAAAATTCAGGGCTGAAACCAATGATAGTTGGAGGTTCACAAGAGCGGGGTTACAGGGCGGGCACAGAACCTTTTCACAATATTGTTGGCCTCGAAGAAGCTTTTGTATTGGCGTATGACAATTTAGAGAAAGAGAAGCAGTATGTCTCTTCCTTAAAGAAACATTTTATCCAGGCTATAAAAAAAGCTTTTCCCGATGCCTCTTTCAATGGCCTTTCCGGAGACATGGAAAAAAGCACCTATACTTTGGTAAATGTGCGCTTGCCAATCTCTCAAGAAAAGTCTCTTATGTTATTGTTCCATTTAGATATTAAAGGAGTGGCCTGTTCTAAAGGCAGTGCTTGTCAGTCTGGCAGCGATGGTGGTTCTCATGTGCTATCAGAGATCTTAACTTCAGAAGAATTAAAGAATCCATCACTTCGGTTCTCATTCTCTATTTATAATACCAAGGAGGAAATAGACTACGCTGTAAATGAATTAAAGGAATTTAGCAGTGATGAAAAGGCACCGGCAATCTCCTAGCGTTCCTTATCATAAGGAAATTTTCGTGTAGCTTTTTTCATCATGGATTCAATGAGATCTGTGGTATTCCTC
>JABDQS010000255.1 GCA_013042125.1 Eudoraea sp. | reverse complement strand
CGTCTGAAATCTAATACCGCTTGCTTCCTGAAAGCATATACCCCCTTGTGTTTATAATAGGTAGGTGTTTTATCGGTTGCCCTTGGGAACGGGATCACTGATCTTGAAAAGTAAAGGGCAAAATTCTGTTGATCTACGATCACTTTTACCGTATTGGGGCTTTGAATATCCTCTTTATCTGTAATTTTGGTCATAAGCGAGGCCAGATCAATTTCATTTGCTTTATCCATTTTGAATACCTGTATGAGGCTGGCCAGACTTTCTCTATCGGTGAAGGGTTCGTCTCCCTGAACATTGACAACTATATCTATCTCCATATTGGCCACTGCTTCTGCAATCCTATCACTGCCACAATCATGTTCCTCCAGACTCATAATGGCCTTTCCTCCATTCTCAAGGATAGTATCATAAATAAGAGTGCTGTCTGTTACCACATATACCGCATCGAAGAGTTCTGTTGCCAACGCTGCTTCATATGTTCTTAGAATAACCGGTTTACCTGCCAGGTCCTGCATCAATTTACCCGGGAATCGGGAGGCTGCATAACGGGCTGGGATCATGGCGATAATGTTCATAGAGGTAGCTGCAGTAATGATATTAGTTTCTGAGTTTTGGTCGTAACTTTCTGTAAATAGAGAATATAAGGATCAAAAGCATGATGACAAGAATAACAGCGATCACAGGAGCAATTACGGACACCACCGCTACAACAAGTGCAGTTGTGGTTTCTATAAATGAGATGACCGGATTCCCGATACCCGCTGTAGTTGTGGTAGAAGCTATTCGTCCTGTAGCTGAGGCTCCCTTTATGGCTGATGCCGTTCCTCCTCCTGCGATGATGGCTAAAGACCAGGTGATGACCGGATCAAGATCGGAAATGGTGGCTACCATAACTGCCGTACCTGCCAATGCGGCTAAAGGTAAAGCCAAACTGTCTAGCAAATTATCCACATACGGAATAAAATATGCAAAGACCTCTAACAAAGTAGCTACCCCCAATGTGATCAACGCAAATAAGCTTCCTATCCATTCCCAATTGGCATTGAGATCCCACATTCCAAAATAGGATGCGGCACTAAGCACAAACAAAGGCAAGAACACCCGAAACCCAACGGAGGCGGCCAATCCAATTCCTAAAAAAATGCTGATGATGGTTTCTGAAGTCATGCTAAAGCGATCTAAATACTAAAGTAACGTATTCTCAATCAAGAAAAAAATTGTCCTTAAATCCAATTAAATACAATTTTTCCCTCGCCCTGGTGATGGCCGTATACAACCACCTAAAATATTCCTTATCTGGTCCGGAGGGCAGATAAGGCTGCTCTACAAATACCGTATGCCACTGTCCTCCCTGAGATTTGTGGCAGGTAATGGCATATGAAAATTTCACTTGCAGGGCATTGAAGAATGTATTGTTCTTTACGGCAAGGAATTTCTTGTATTTTGAAGTTTCCTTGTCATAATCTTTAAGTACTTCCTGATAAAGTCTATTGCCATCCTCATAAGATAGTGAAGGGGTTTGTGCTGTGAGGGTGTCAAGTAATAAAACGGTTTCAAAAGGCCTTTGGTTAGGGTAGTCTGTCATTCTAACCTTCACCTCTGCGAATTTAAAACCGTAGAGTTCTTTGAACGCAAAGATCTCTAAAACCTCCACAATATCTCCATTCGCTATGAAGCCAGCCTCCGATTGAGGTTTTAACCAGAAATAATTATTCTTTACTACCATTAAGAAATCCCCGACAGACAACTCATTTTCGAGAAAAAGTATGCGTTTTCTGATATTGTCATTGTACAAATTGGCCCTTTTATTAGAACGAACTATCAATGTGGTCTCATCTTTGCCCTGATCAGAATACGCCCCTTCAATGGCATCCTGAATGTCATAGCCATCTGTTAAGCGAACGATGTCTGTAAAAGAGTCTAGCCGAAATTGAAAGCTATCAAAGAAATTGCCATGGAGCTGGTCCCTGAGCAGGGTTGCATTCACCAGTATGCCTGAATCCTGGGCCTGTCTCACTACTTCATCTAGTTCGATCAAGGTTACTTCCTTATTAAACTTGGTTTTTAACTGATGTTCATCCAAAGCCGGACTCAAAGAAAGATGTACGGGAGGTAATTGTGCAGTGTCTCCAATAAGGATGAGTTTGCACTGATGCCCTGAATAGACAAATTGAATAAGATCATCCAAAAGTGATCCGTTCTCGAAGAGCTTAGAATCCGAAGGTGCATCCGGGATCATGGATGCCTCATCTACGATAAAGACCGTATTTCTGTGTTTATTGGGTGCGAGTACAAATCGGATTCCTCCGCCGCGTTCCTTTTTGGGAAAATAGATCTTTCGATGAATAGTAAAAGCCTGAGTCTTTGAATAACTAGACATTACTTTTGCTGCTCTTCCTGTGGGTGCCATCAACACAGATTTCAGGGATGTTTTCCACAAATTTGTGACCAGATCACCAATTATGGTTGTTTTTCCGGTTCCGGCAAACCCTTTTAATAAAAAAAGTTCATCTCTGTTACCGGAAAGTAAAAATTCGGCCAGTAACTGTAAGGTTATATCCTGTTTGGCAGTGGGTATATGTGGAAATTTATCCTTTAAAAGTGCGTAAAATGTGGAGGCGGTAGGAGTATTCATTAAGGATCAAAGATAAACAGGATTTTTGGGCCAAAAACTTTTACGATTGAAAAAAAATTGTAGATTTGTTGGAACCGCTAAATTAATTAACACTTGCTCAAATGAAAACCATTTTTCAAATAATACTTTGGATCCTTTGTATAGGTTTAGGTTACCTAATTTATCGCTCTGTAACCGGTCCTATAGAATTTAAAAAAATAAAACAAGAACGCTTTGACAAGGTAATTTCTGTTCTCAAGGATATTCGGAACTCTCAGGAGGCCTACAAGACAGTGAATGGAAAATTTGCAAATGACTTTAATAGTTTGATCGCATTTGTAGATACGGGCAGATACACGATCACTCAGCAAAGAGATTCCTCCTATATGCAATACGACAAGACATACGGAATCGATCTCTTACAAGAAATTACTATCATAGATAC
>JABDQS010000027.1 GCA_013042125.1 Eudoraea sp. | reverse complement strand
GTATTTTTAGAACAAAGCACTCATCCCAGAGCCTATGGTTCCTTTGCCCGCCTTTTAGGTCATTTTGTGCGGGAAGAAAAGGTGATCTCGCTCGAAGAAGCTATTTACAAATTAACAACCCTCCCTGCCACCAACCTGAAACTGAAGAAAAGGGGAGCCTTAAAAGAGGGGTATTTTGCAGATGTTGTCCTCTTCAATGCGGATAGTATTACGGACAATGCCACCTTCAAAGAGCCTCATCAATACGCCACCGGAATGATGCATGTGCTTGTGAATGGTGTGCCTGTGCTTACTGATGGGGAACATACGGGTGCCTTTCCGGGCCGCTTTATAAAAGGACCGGGCTATAATCAAGATGAATAATTGATAATATCGAATAATAGGATACCTATTATAATGGATAGCTTTCTTTGACAAATGATTGATTTTACGTAGCTTATCTACCCATAACTTCCCGCCTATGAAAACATTTATTCTGGATATTAATAATACCGAGTTCACCATTGAAGCCCAGGAAAATAGTATGCTATTGTGGATATTACGAGAACAGGCAGGGCTTACCGGAACAAAATACAGTTGTGGTATTGGCCAATGCGGATCATGTACTGTCCACCTGGACGGAAAACCCATTCGGTCTTGTTTACTCCCCGTTAGCTCTATTAACAAAGGGCAAAAAATAACCACCATTGAAGGGCTCTCTGAGCAGAAGTTACATCCTGTTCAGCAAGCATGGATAGATGCACAGGTACCTCAGTGTGGATTCTGCCAAAGCGGTCAGATCATGCAGGCTGCCAGTTTGCTTGACGAAAATCCCAGACCAACAAGGGCTGAGATCAGGACTTATATGAATGGCAACTTATGCCGTTGTGGCACCTATATGCGAATTATGGAAGCCATTGAGATAGCCGCGGAGAAAATGCCCCAATCTTCCTGAAGGGTCTTTCGTTACTTTGAAAACAAAATTTGATATAAGCCTAATTTAGAACCGATGAAAACAACACCAGCACCTATAAACAGACGTCAATTCCTAAAATCTACCGGTGGTGTTGCCCTTTTTATAGGAGTGTCCGGGATTATACCCACCATTTTATCCTGTGAAAACCTTGGCAAAAGCAATGGATTGCTTCCGGCTCATAAACTCACAGCCTGGGTTCAATTAATGGAAGATGGGAAAATGATTGTATACAATCCGGCAGCAGAAATGGGTCAGGGTTCTATGACCTCCCTGGCTGCGATATTCGCAGAAGAGATGGATGCGGACTGGTCCAAAGTACAGGTGGAATTCTCCCCCCAGGAATCCGCAACCTACGGTTCAGCGGGATGGAGTGGTAATACAAAGATCATGCTATCTGCAGGGAGCAGGGTAACCAAGGGTTATTTTCCCATTATGAAAAGGGCTGGCGCACAGGCACGCTACATAATGCTGCATACTGCTTCTAAAAAGTGGCAGGTACCCATTGACCAACTTACTGCAGACAATGGGTATGTGTCATCTGTAAACGACAACAAACGAATTAGTTTTGGGGATCTGGTACCCGATCTTGCTATCCCCGAAGATCTACCCGACTTTGCTGAAGGTCCTTTTAAGGCGCCTTCTGAATACCAATTAATAGGTCAGGTTCTGGATCGTAAGGAAATCCCCGAAAAAGTTGATGGCAGTGCCATATTCACTATGGATATCAAGCTACCAGGTGAAGTTCATGCAATATTGGAGCGGGGTAACCTGCACGGTGCTCAACCGGTTCTGGAAAATGAAAATGAAATTAAGGCAATGGATGGGGTCTTGCTGGTAAAGACCCTGAACTATGCCATTGCAGTGGTTGCTTCTACGCTTGAGCAGGCTTTAAAAGCAAAAAAAGGTCTCAAAATACGTTGGAGCAATTCCCCTGCCGCAGGTTTCAATTCTCAGAAGGCCTATGCAACCTATGAGAAGATCCTGTTGGATCCAGGGAATAAGGGAAGGGAAATTACTAAAATCGGAGAAACTTCTTCAGCACTTAGGCAAGCCAGGAAAGTTTATACAGCGGATTTCAAAAATGATTATGTCTACCACGCACAAATGGAACCATTAAATTCCATTGTAAAGGTAGCTGAAGATGGAAACAGCGCCGAAGTTTGGGTGGGAAGTCAACAAGGATTTGATTCAAAATTGGGGGTCCCGGCAGCACTGGGGTTGGAGCCTGAAAAGGTTACTATATACCTTCAATATCTGGGTGGGGGATTTGGAAGGAGGAGTATGACCGATTTTGTGACCGAATGTGCCCTCCTGGCGAAAGAACTACCAGGAAAACCAATAAAACTTATGTGGACCAGGGAAGATGATGTTCGGTACGGAGCATACAGACCGCTCACATTACAGCGATTGAAGGCAGGGGTTGATCGCAATGGAAGCATTTCATCTTTAGAACATTATATCGTTGGAGATGGCGGTAATTTGGTGGCAAGTGGAATTAAGAATGACCATTATTATATCCCAAACCAATATGCACTTTGGAAAGAAGTAACGGAGGGTATACGGTTGAAGCACTGGAGAGCCGTGGGACATGGGCCTAATAAATTCGCTATAGAATGCCTCATCGATGACATCGCCCGGGATCAACAAAAAGATCCGGTTGTGATGCGCAGAGACCTGATGCAAAAATCTCCAAGGGCGATTGAAACACTTAACAAGGCGGCGGCCATGGCAGACTGGTCCTCGGAGCGAAAACCCGAGAGAGGTAAAGGAGTAGCCTTTTTGGAACGTAGCGGAACTCTTAGCACGGGAATTTGCGAAATATCTGTAAATAGAAAGACAGGGAAAATAACAATACATAACTTCTGGAGTGCTCACGACGCAGGTTTGATCATACAACCGGATAATGTGAAGGCTCAAATTGAAGGAGGGATCTTGATGGGTATCAGCAGTGTTTTAACAGAACAAATAACTATTTTGGACGGAAAAATTCAGCAGTCCAATTACAATGACTACCAAATACTCAGAATGGAAGATGCGCCTGAGAATGTGGAGACTGCATTGATAGATTCCGTAGAATCCCCGCAAGGTGTTGGAGAATCTGGAACACCTCTTGTAGCCTGCGCAATCGCCAATGCATTTCTGGACCTTACCGGAAAAAAACTGCGTCATCTCCCCTTCACACAAGAACGTGTTCTGGAGGCCCTCAATACGTAAAGTATGTGTTACGATATTAAAGCTAGTTTAGAAGCTCAGTTAAAACGCGCCAGGCAATACGGTGATGAGATCGCGATCAGAGAAATAGAGCAAAAACTGGCACCATTGACAGATCTTCCCATCTACCATGCGTCCGGATTTCAGCATCCAAAACTTCTGATCTACACAGAACAAGATCGTGCAGTTCCCGAAGTGGCCACCTGGGGTTTGGTGCCCCATTGGGTAAAAGACAGCATACAACAAAAAAAGATCTGGAACAATACACTGAATGCCCGCGGGGAAACCATCTTTGAAAAACCTTCCTTCAGAACTGCAGCGAAGTATCACCGCTGCCTGATATACGTAGACGGTTTTTACGAACACCACCACTTCAAGGGTAAGACCTACCCGTATTTTATACATAGAAAAGATCAGCAGCCTTTGGTATTTGCCGGATTATGGAACAGATGGAAGGATCCCGGGACAGGGGCATACCTCAATACCTTTAGTATTGTAACCACGGAAGGCAATCCTATGATGGCCAAGATCCATAACAATCCAAAGCTTCAAGGCCCCAGAATGCCATTGATATTAGCAGATGACATGGCAGATAAATGGTTGATCCCTGTTGAAGAAGAATTGGATGAGAAAGCCATTCAAGAACTTGTTCTCTCCTACCCCGAAGAAGAACTGCAGGCCCATACAGTTCATAAACTGCGTGGTAAGGCATACATTGGTAATGTTCCTGAGATCAGTGAGGAGATATTGTATCCTGAGCTTCAGGAATAAGTCCTGGTGTTATTTTACCAGGTCGAACATGCGGGTATACTTAATAATAAAGCTATTATTGAGTGGATCTCCGTCCCTTAAATTATGGTTATACACTACAAAAAGTCCTGTATTGGCCCTTTGCAACCAACTGAATCGAACATTTACGGCCCATAGATCGTTCACTGTATTGTTCTGAATAAGTCCCTGGAGATATATACTTGGTGTAAAGGCATAGGAGAGCTGTGTTCTGAGGATATTGGCAGTAAAACTTCCACCGGGCAGATCAAATCGATTGTTTTGATAACTTAGATCAATATTAAAATTATCGCCCTGACGATACCTCAGCGTACCACTATTTAAATACCGGGAGCCTCCGAAAGAACCTCCCATCACGGAACGCACATTGATGCTAAGTGGCTTGCTTCTATTTGTAAAAAAGACTATTTGCGCTTCCGTATGATCATAGGTCCCTGCAGGAATAACAACTCCATCCGAGATCTCAAAAGCATTGACCACCCCTTCAGTGGTAAGATTCATGCCTGTATGGACCTCCAGCCCGCTTTTGAACTCCCAATGGTTATCTATATGCAGGAAACCGGTCTCCTGAAAACCCTCAAAATTCCAATATCCCCTGTAAGAAACATGGGGTCGTAATTCCAGGATCTTCGAATTCTCATTTTTTGGTCTGTAGCGATATAACACCAGGGCCTCGGGCTTTCTAAATGCAGATCTTAACAAGAAGCCTACCTCCGGATTAAACCCCTGCCCCACTTCAGTATATGCAAGTCGCATTTCGAGGTTGTTCCACAAATAATCGGCCTGCATTTTAAAAGCATGAGCATTGAGGGTATCATTGGGATCATAGGACCGAGCGTAAAATCCGGATAGCCTTGCTTTATTTCCCAATCCTAATTTACCGTCAATAGCTGCGGTACGGTTAAAATCGTTACTGCTCTCTAAACCTGAACGATTTATAAACACAGCACCCAAAGCCGACCTTCCTTTGAATTCATGATTCACCCTGGCCACACTAAAGTTGTTCTTTTCTATACCTGCCTCAGCCACATCTTCTGTGAACATAGACAACAATCCCACATTGGTCCGGTTGAGCTTTCCCGAGAGTCGGGTTCCCCCAATTATTGGCACAAGATTTCCTTCAGTCCCGATCCCGATCCTTCGGCTAAAAAAAAGATCGACTTCCCCCGGACTTCCCACGGTAAACAAGCCTGCATTTTCGAGGAAAAATGCCCGTTTTTCAGGAAAGAACAGGTTAAAACGATCAAGATTTACTTGTTGATCATCTACTTCTACCTGCGCAAAATCGGTATTATAAGTAACATCGAGGGTTAAGCTTGGGGTTATACTATATTTTATATCTCCTCCCGCATCCGGACTAAAATCAAGGCTGGGATCTGTTTGTTCGTAATCCTTTTCTAATCTGCCCAACACATAAGGTATTACCTTTAAATTTCCCGGGCTTCTTAGATCAAGATCGGTCAAAGTACCTGCCAGTGATAGCCTGTTGATAGAGAACCCAAGCGGGATGGGCGCCCAGTAGGCAATCTCGTTCGACTTTCGAATATTCCTCCGAAAATTGATTCCCCAATCTTTTCCGGTTTGGAAACGAATAGTTCGCAGAGGAATGGCAAATTCTGCACTCCAGCCAAATTCTCCTACCTGTGTCTGAACCACCCAACTGGCATCCCAGTTCAGGTTAAAACCACCAATGGTTCCACCTTGCTGACGGTTGGCATTAAAATTTCCCTGCCCTTCATTGTCTACCTGTGCGTCATACTCCACACCCTGAGTGTTGGTGCCAAAAATAAAACCGTTCTGTCCGTCTTTATAGGTATCCAGAATAAAGATAAAAGCATCGGTATTGTCCAGATCTGCATCTCGCCGTGCATCAGACACAACCAGTTCTGAAGGTCGCGCATCATAGCAGACGACAGACAGATAAAAAGTATCATCTGTATATGCTATCCGAATATCGGTACGTTCACTGGCCGGATATCCGAAATTGGGTTGGGTTTGAATAAGTTCACTGTAATGTGGGATAGCCTGCCAAAGCGGGTCATTCAGAACTTCCCCATCTATCTCAGGTGCGGAGACTATCTTGATGGCCTTCATACTTGGTCGATCTCCGTCATAGGTAGTTCCAACAGCCTGTGCTGAAAGAGATAAACAGAAAAATATATTCAGAAAAAATAGATAATATTTAGAATGGCTCATTGAAAAGATCGACTACTTAAAGTTCTAAATGTAACATTAATTTTAAAATTAAGAAGTTGATAAGCCCTTTGTGACAATAGATAATTTCCTATTTTAGAGCTTCGTCTAAAGTGGACCTAACTTTAACAATCATGAAAACATACATCCTATTTCTAGTATCACTGCTTTTTATCATTGGAATTAATGCACAAGAGATCATTAATCTACCTTATGATAGTCCTGAGAATATGCAATGGGAAGGAGGTGAAAAGGCTTTCTTTTCTACTATTTGGAACAACGAAGTGGTTTGTAATGTATCCAAACCAAGCATGGAAGTGTTCAGACCCGATGAATCTATTGCTAACGGAACCTCGGTCATAATTGCTCCGGGAGGGGGCCTTTATGCCCTAAGCATAGAAAGTGAAGGCAACATGGTAGCAAAATGGTTAAATGAAAAAGGGATTACAGCTTTTGTCCTTAAGTATAGATTGGTGCCTACAGGGGAAGATGGGGTGCGGGAACTCAATGAAACAAGCAATAATAATGTAGATGAGTTCATTAGGTTAATAGGCGCTGTAATGCCATACTCTGTTGCCGACGGTCTTTCTGCCGTGCAATATGTTCGTGAAAATGCAGAGGAATTGGGTGTTGATAAAAATAAGATAGGATTTATGGGATTCTCTGCCGGAGGCGCCGTCACTCAGGGGGTCGCCTATAATGGCAAAGAAGACACCCGCGCAGATTTTATTGTACCTGTGTATTCATGGACCACTGCAATGCCGGTACAGGAAGCACCGGAAGATCCGCCTTCAATGCTCGTTATTTGCGCTTCCGATGATCCCTTAGGGCTTGCAGCGGGAAGTATTGAACTTTATAATTCCTGGTTGGCAGCCGACCAAAAAGCTGAACTTCATATGTACTCAAAAGGAGGTCATGGTTTTGGGATGAAAAAACAAGATCTGCCATCCGATTCATGGATTGGCCGCTTTTATGACTGGGGAGTAGCGGAAAATATCATATCGCCTAAGAAATAAGAAATTTCCAGATCAGAACCATGGTTTTTATGAAACATATTTACTTACTAATCCTATTCGGGGCTTTTGTCTTCCCCTGCAAAGCACAAATAGGGCAGGATTTTAATGAAGAAGTGGCCTTGATTACTCAGCGATATGACAGCATTTGGGATGAGAATAAAGAAACAATCGTTTTCACAGGGAGTTCTAGTGTGAGGCTCTGGGAGGGCCTCGAAGATCGCTTTCCCGCCCAGCAGATCCTCAATACAGGGTTTGGCGGATCTCTGACAAGCGATCTGCTTGAACATCTCCACTCTTTGGTGCTTGCTTACAATCCAACCACCGTAATTATCTATGAAGGGGATAATGATATATTTTATAGGAGAAGTCCAAAAAGAGTCCTCAGAATAACCAGAAAGATCATAAAAAGAATATGGCAACAATATCCTGAGACCAGGGTGGTATTGATATCTGCCAAACCCAGTATAGTTCGCTGGCATTTAAGCAGGCGCTATAAAAAGCTCAATCGGAAATTAAAAGAATTTGCCGAGCAATCTCCTCAAATTGATTTTGCCAATGTATGGGATGTGATGTTGCAAAATGAAACAATTGATGAGAGTTTATTTGTTGAGGATGGCTTACATATTAATCAAAAAGGATATGACCTTTGGTACCAGGTGATCAAACCTTTTATAAAGTAAACAATATGATTAAAATGAATTTTAGAAAGGCTGCAACCTTAGGGGTTCTGGGCATTATTTTCAGTATCGGATGTGAAGCTCCACAAAAAGAAATTGCAATGCCGGAGACTGATCTGAGCAGCGAGAATCTGATTCCAATGCCCAGTAAGATTATTGCCACTAATAGTGGATTTCGCTTAGATCAATTTACACGAATAGAAACCAGTTCGGACGATGAAAGCTTTCAAGTGGTGGCAACTTACCTAACAGAAAAAATAGCCGAAAAAACAGGTTTAAGATTGGAAACAAATGCCCGGGAAGTAGAAACAACCGATCCGGTTATCTACCTTCTGCAGGAAGAAAACAAACAATGGCTCAATGAGGAAGCCTATATTCTTTCCATTAAAAAAGACTCATTGATCCTGGAGGTCCCAACCGCTAAAGCGGCCTTCAGAGGAATACAAACCATAAGACAACTCATCCCTGAGATCAGCAATGACACATTATCAGAACACTCCATATGGCCTATCTCTACAGGTACAATAGAAGACCATCCAAATTTTGAATACCGGGGTTCCATGTTAGACGTGGCCCGACATTTTTTTTCAGTGGAAGATGTAAAAAAATACATCGATCTTCTGGCTTACTATAAAATAAACGTCTTACACCTTCACCTGTCGGATGATCAGGGATGGCGGATTGAAATTAAATCCTGGCCGAAACTCACTGAAATAGGCGGAAGCACAGAAGTTGGAGGAGAGGCAGGAGGATTTTTTACACAGGAGGATTACAAGGAGATCGTGGCCTATGCTAAGGTGCGCTATATGATGATCGTTCCGGAAATAGATATGCCGGGCCATACCAATGCTGCCTCGGTGTCCTACCCTTTTTTAGATGGAACCGGAAAAACACCTCAGTTGTATCAGGGTACACGCGTTGGCTTTAGCACCTTCAATACCAGGAAAGATACCGTATACTCATTTATAGATGATGTAGTTCGCGAGATAAGTGCTATTTCACCCGGGCCATACTTTCATATTGGAGGAGATGAGAGCCACGCCACAAGTAAAGCAGATTATCTGTATTTTGTCAATAGGGTAGAAAAGATCGTTCAGAAACACGGGAAACAACTGATCGGATGGGATGAGGTAGCACAGGCAGATCTGGATAGCAGCTCCATAGCCCAGTTCTGGGATAGTGAGCGAAACGCTAAAATGGCCATTCAAAAAGGGATGAAAGTGATCCTGTCCCCTGCTAAAAAGACCTATTTGGACATGCAATATGACACTCTTTCCAAACATGGATTACATTGGGCCGCCTACATTCCCGTAGATACGGCCTATATTTGGACCCCGGAGACCTATGTGGAACAAATTCCAAAAGACATGATCCTTGGGGTAGAGGCTCCACTATGGTCCGAAACAATAAGTAATATTGAAGAATTGGAGTATCTGGCCTTTCCAAGGGTCATAGGGTACTCAGAATTGAGTTGGACCCTGGAAGAGAATAGAGATTGGGAAAACTTTAGAGTACGACTAGCCAATCAGACCCCTTTCCTGGATATGATGAATGTGAAATATTATCCCTCACCGAGGATCGATTGGGTAAAAAGCAATCGGGCTTACAAAGAGATCCTTAAGGACTAGAGGTCATAAGAGCTAATTTGATAACTAAAATAAACCTATCATGAGAGTCTTTTTAAATTGTTTTGCCATCTTATTTATTGGACTGATATATTCTCAAACCGAGAATGACACCGTGCCAAAAGCAGAGGTCTCTACCACGATGCAGAGTGTATTTATTAATGGTAAGACCATTTACCTGACAGCCAAAGCAGGAACTTTTCAGGTGCGGGATGAGAACAACAAACCTCTGGCATTAATGGGGCATACCTATTACAGCAAAGGAGACAGGCGAGATAATAACACAAGGAAACGACCCATAGTATTTGCCTACAATGGCGGGCCCGGCTCTTCATCCTTCTGGCTCCATATGGGTATTTTAGGTCCGAAGCGTATTATAGTTAACGACCCGGACTATACCCCAGCGGCCCCCTATCAATTGGTAAATAATAATTTTTCTATCCTCGATGTAGCAGATCTGGTCATGATAGATCCGGTTGGAACCGGACTAAGTATCCCTTTGGGAAAGGCAAAATTCAAGGATTTTTGGGGAGTAGATCAGGATATAATGAGCCTATCACTTTTTGTAAAACAGTTCCTGATAGAGAACGACCGGATGAATAGTCCAAAATATCTTTTGGGAGAAAGCTATGGTACTTTCAGAAATGCCGGTTTGATGAAAAAATTGCTTAGCGACGGTATTGCCATGAATGGTGTAATAATGGTCTCTGCAGTATTTGATCTGCGAACCCTGCTCTTTCCGCCAAATGACGACTTACCCTATATTGTCCATTTTCCTACCTATGCCGCCACCGCATGGTACCATGACAGGGTAGAGAACAAACCTGAAAATGTCTATGACTATCTCAATGAAATAAGAACCTTTACGGAAGAAGTGTATACCCCTGCTTTGTTTAAAGGCGATTTGATAGACACGGACGAAAAAAAATCCGTTGCTGCCAAATTAGCGGCCTTTACAGGTACCAGTATGGATTACTGGATGAAAGCAGATCTACGTGTAACAAACAATGAATTTTTTGCAGAATTCCTTCGGGAACAGGGAGAACTTGTAGGCCGTTTAGATTCCCGATTTACGGGTATCAATCAGGACCCTTTAGCACAGGAAGGAAATCGCGATCCTCAAAGTGATGCTATATCGCCCGCTTATATTGCCGGGTTTCTCGATTATCTATACCGTGATCTAAAGGTAAATAAGTCATTGAATTATGCTACTTCAGCTTATGGTAGAAAAGGATTTAAATGGGATTGGACCCACGCGGGAAATGAGCGTTGGGGCACACAGGCTGCCATCAATACCGGGATCGATCTGGCCGAAACCATGTCTAAGGATCCCAATATGAAGGTCTTGATCCTGAATGGTATTTATGATATTGCCACCGTCTTTTATGGGGTTGAGCACAGTATCAACCATTTAGGGCTGACCAAAGAGATCAAGGATAACATCATAATGAAATATTATGAGGCTGGACATATGATGTATACACATCCTCCCTCTATGGCGCAGTTTAAAAAAGATGTGTCCGATTTTATAAAGGAAACTTCCCGTTAAAATAAGAGGGGAAAATTGAGGTGTTATTTTTATTCTTTGTCGGCTTTTGTCTCTTCTTCAACTTCAAAATCTGTGATTCCATGTTGATGAAGTAAATTATACCATTGGATCACTTTTTTGATATCGCTGGGATACACACGGTCTTCATCATAATCTGGAAGTACCTCAAAAAAATATTCCTCCAACTTTAATTTGTCCTCTTTGTGTCCTACTGAGGTCTTTCCGCCATCTTCCTTATCCTGAATCTTCTTAAAAACAGTAATTAACGGCAATTCTTCTTCCAAGGTGAATATGGCGATCTCGGAAAGTACGCTTACATTACTTGTCATCCCTACAGTGATCCTTTTTCCGTCTAGCAGCGACTCAGCCACAAAGCCTGTCCTTGTTTGGGTCACTAGTTTGAATAATCCGGGTCTTCCCCCAATTGATAAGATCTTGTCTAAACTCATAAAATTCACTGATTTCGGCGCAAATATGAAAAATTAAACTGATTCGTCCTTGACTATCGGGCTTTTTTTAACAATGGAAAGCGCATTTTGTAATCTACCTCAATTTTACCCTTGGAAATGTTGGTCAATTTCCCTTTTAGTAAGCGTTTTTTCAGACTAGAGACCTTATCGGTAAATAATATACCTTCAATGTGGTCGTATTCATGTTGAATGACCCTGGCTAATAAGCCATCATAAGTATGGGTATGCACTTTGAATTGTTCATCCATATACTCCATGCTGATCGTATCTTTCCTTGAAACATCTTCTCGGATATCAGGTATACTAAGGCAGCCCTCATTAAATGCCCATGCCTTACCTGTTTCCTCTACGATCCTTGCGTTGATAAATACCTTTTTAAATCCCGCTAGTTGTTCCCGCTCCTCTTTTGTTAATTCCTCGTCATCTGCAAAGGGAGAGGTATCTACCATAAATAGCCGTATAGGCAATCCTATTTGAGGGGCTGCCAGACCAACCCCATTTGCGTTGTACATGGTATCCCACATATTACTTATAAGTGTTTCTAATCCCTCATATTGCTGATCAATTTCGGTACACATTTTTCTAAGTACCGGATCCCCATATGCTATAATAGGTAATATCATATTCTATTCTTTTTAGTCTTCAAGCTATCTTTTTGCTTTCTACACTATTTTATTCGTTCCAGGTAACCTTGAAGGATCAATGTGGCACTGATCTCATCTACCATAGCCTTATCCCTCCTATTCTTTTTCTTCATACCGGAAGCTATCATACTTTTTACGGCCATTTTTGAAGTAAAGCGTTCATCTTGTCGATAAACGGGTATTTCAGGAAATGATTGTTTTAAAACCTGAATAAAAGGCCCGATCAAGGCTTCCGATTCCGAGGGCATATTATTCATTTGCTTAGGCTCTCCAATAACAAAGGATGTTACCTTTTCTTCACTCACATACTTTTTTAAATAGGATAATAGATCTGAAGTAAGCACGGTGTTTAAGCCAGATGCGATCAATTGCATTTCGTCAGTAACAGCGATCCCTGTTCTGACTTTCCCATAATCCAAGCCAATGATCCTTCCCAAGTTTTATTTTTTGCAAAAATACAGGATAAATTGTTATTCCTATAAAATTCGACCTCATAATCCCGGCCTACCTCCTATCTTTGCAAAAATTTTAATGACCTCCATGAAGGATTTAAAAATTACTGTAGAAAAAGCATGGGAGAATCGTGAATTGCTCAAAGAAACTGATACTCGAAAGGCTATCAGAGAGGTGATCGATCTTATTGATTCCGGAAGCTTACGCTGTGCCGAACCTGTTAAAGAAGGATGGCAGATAAATGAATGGGTAAAAAAGGCAGTGGTCCTGTATTTTCCAATTCAGAAAATGGTAACTATGGAAGTTGGGATCTTTGAATACCACGATAAAATTCCTCTTAAAAAAGGATATCAGGAAAAAGGAATTAGGGTTGTGCCGCATGCGGTTGCAAGACATGGCGCCTACATAGCACCCGGAACCATCCTGATGCCCAGTTATGTGAATATTGGTGCCTATGTAGATGAGGGTACTATGGTTGATACCTGGGCTACTGTAGGTAGTTGTGCCCAAATAGGAAAAAATGTCCACTTAAGTGGTGGTGTTGGGATCGGTGGCGTTTTAGAACCCTTACAGGCTTCTCCTGTAATTATTGAAGATAATGCCTTTGTTGGTAGCCGTTGTATAGTCGTAGAAGGCGTACGAGTAGAAAAAGAAGCTGTACTTGGCGCTAATGTGGTTCTAACGGCTTCAACTAAGATCATAGATGTCACAGGATCTGCTCCTCTAGAATTAAAAGGTAGGGTTCCTGCTCGTTCAGTTGTTATACCAGGGAGCTACACCAAGGAATTTTCAGCCGGCTCATTTCAGGTTCCATGCGCCCTAATCATTGGGAAACGCAAACCAAGTACAGATTTGAAAACATCCTTGAATAATGCCTTGCGAGAGTATAATGTAGCCGTATAATTGGTAGGAAATTTTCCTGCTAAGACAATTTTATGACATTTTTATTGTTATAACTTTGTGTTTAAAACAAGTGCCTTTTTAGATCCTGGTAGTATGAAAAAAAAGAATCAAAAAATTACAGCTCTCATTATCACCTTCAATGAAATGGGCTATATTCAAGCCTGTCTTGATTCTGTTTCCTTCGCCGATGAGATTGTAGTTGTAGATTCATATAGTACGGATGGCACCTATGAATTTCTGAAAGAACATCCAAAAGTAAAGGTAATACAGCATCCATTTTCAAATTTCACTTTACAAAAAACATTCGCCCTTACTCAGGCATCACATCCTTGGGTTCTCTTCCTGGATGCAGACGAAATTGTCCCTGAAGGACTTAGGAAAGAAATTCAAGAAACGGTAAAGGATGAGAAACCTCACGCCGCCTATTGGTTCTACAGAAAATTCATGTTCCAAAAGATCGCACTTCGTTTTAGTGGATGGCAGACCGACAAGAATTATCGCTTATTTCAAAAAGACAAGGCCAAATTTTCTAACAAAAAAATTGTCCATGAAACGCTTGAGGTAGACGGTACTTCCGGCATCCTCAATGAGAAACTCATCCATTACTGCTATAAGAATTACGAGGACTATAAGGCAAAGATGTTAAACTATGGCCGACTAAAGGCCAGAGAAGATTTTTATCGTGAAAAACGCTTCAATTATTTCTTTTATACCCTAAAACCAGCCTGGAAGTTCTTTAATCATTACATCTTGCGACTTGGCATCCTGGACGGAAAAAAGGGAATCATTATTTGCTATTTGAACGCTTTGGGAGTATTAGAACGTTTCCGAGAATTAAAACGCCTTGAAGTAAAGAATGAACTTGCCTACTACTTGCTGATGCCGTAGTGGGTCCACACTTGTTTTTTTGTCTTTGTTTCCTTTCGTATTAGCCTATTTTTCTCAATAGATTCTGGTGTTTTATACCCCCTTTTGTGATCTAAATGAACACATACTGCACTGTATCTTAGCTGTTTGGACTTGATCCCGAAATTAAAAAGTCGCTCTCCCAACTCTCTGTCCTGACCTCCGTATTGCATACGTTCATCAAAGCCATTTACATTTAATATATCCTTTTTCCAACCGGAAGAATTATGACCGTTCCAACTGGCATTGGTTGGGGTAAACGTATTGAACAACGTTGATATGAATCCACTGGCTGTGAGCTTGTTGTTCTTAAAGGTCTTGGGTATACCCATCTCTTTTAACCAATTGATATTAAAACAATTCTGTTCTTCTATGTCCTTCCGCGTGATCGCTTTAGAGATGTTCATTGGAAGCATATAATAGCCTCCGGAGATAAAAAACCCAGGTTCCTTGTTTATGTAATGCACCATTACAAAATCTTCCCGTGGTATGCAATCTCCATCTGTCATAATAACATAGGGTGAATTGCAGGCC
>JABDQS010000252.1 GCA_013042125.1 Eudoraea sp. | reverse complement strand
CGCCAGAGATATGGCTCGTTTTGGATTGTTGATACAAAATGATGGTTATTGGGAAAATGCACCTGTCATTTCTGATAGTGAATATTTTGAAGCGATGGTCAATTCTTCTCAGGAACTCAATCCATCTTATGGTTATCTATGGTGGTTGAATGGCAAGGACAATTACAGAGTTCCAGGTTCTCAGGAGCAATTTAACGGTTACCTGATTCCAAACGCTCCCCCAAGCACCTATGCCGGATTGGGAAAGAACGACCAAAAACTATATATCGTTCCAGATCAGAAATTAGTTGTGGTTAGGATGGGTGAGGATTCTGGAGAAGAATTAGCAGGTCCATCAAGTTTTGACAATGAGCTGTGGGGAGTATTAGGAGATCTAATAGGATACTAAATAGCATTACTATTCGTACCCTTTCGGATTTTTCCTTACTCTATTGACCTTTTCATAGCCAGCACCTACTTGCAATAGTTTGGCCTCCTCAAATTGTTTTCCAATAAAGGTAAGGCTAATGGGCTCACCATTAGGTTTATACCCCATAGGAATTGTCAAAGCAGGGTATTTGGCAACTGCTGCATAAGCCGCATGATAATTATTTATAGAAAGAATAGCATCTAGTTGATGGCTGTCAATGGCCTTATTAAAAAAGCTTCTTGTTTGTTCTTCCAGAGTGCTTTTAATGATCCCCAATTGCTCCATTGAGGTAGTGTCAGATACAATGGCCTCGAATCTTGCCTGTCCATAGGGAATGCGCAGTAAAGTATCTTGTAAATTGTAATCAATGATATCGGCCACTTTCTGCACAGCAATTTCCTTCTTATTTTCAACATGGTCGGCAATATAAGCCGGGAGATCTACTTTCATATCCAGGTTCAGGATACTGATAAAGCCATCAAGATCCATAGAAGGTGCGTCGATTTCCACAATTTCAGCACCTGCCGATTTTAGTTTGTCAAGGGTCAATTTGTAAATACTATCGCGTTCCAGTAAATTGGAAAAAGCTCCAAATCGTTTCCCCTTTATCTCTGAAGATGAGAGGTTTTGAAACCAGTTCTCTCCAAAATCTATGTTTACTGAACTCTTATCTCCTGCGTCTTTCCCCATCATGGCATCTAATACGATCGCATTATCCACAACATTTCGTGTCATAGGTCCGGGGGTGTCCAAAGTACTTGAAATAGGCACTATTCCGGTTCTGCTCAATAGTCCAATAGTAGGTTTCAGGCCCACAACCGAATTTTGGCTCGATGGCGATAAAATTGAACCTGAGGTTTCGGTACCAACAGCGGCCACTGCATAATTGGCTGCCATGGAGGTGCCACTTCCTGCACTGGAACCCCCTGTTTCAAATACTTTCCTTCCGTAAGGATTCAGCGTTTGACCGCCAAAGGCACTATAGCCTACCGGGCAGCCATCACATAGATAATAGGCCCATTCACTAAGATTTACCTTCCCCAGGATTAGTGCACCACTGGCCTTGAGTTGTTCTACAATAAAGGCATCATCTGTACTATTATTTATGAAAACAAGGGCACCTGCCGTAGTATTCATTCCCTCTGTATCTATGTTGTCCTTTAAAAGTACGGGCATTCCATAAATAGGATGTTGCCCTTCTTTCCACTCCTTATCTTTTTTACGTGCCTCCTCAACCACTGACTTATTAAGTGCTATGACCGTATTTAATGTGGTCTCATTATCCAATTCATATTTGTAGATCCTGTACAAATAAAAGAGGACCAGTTCCTCATAGGTTAATTTTCCTTGCTGAACAAAGGCCTGGATAGCAGGGATATCCTGCTCAAGGACCATTGGTTTTAATTCCTCATACCTTTGCTCTGTGACTTGTGACACTTCGCGATATAAGGGTCTGAATACTTCATTTTTATCCAATACCTTCGATTGTATCAGTTTATAATGCATACGCGGATTTTCATGCTCTTTATTGGCCACGATCTCCGAAGAATCATTATAGGGAGTCCATAGGACAACGTTTTCATCTGCCGTAGCATTATTTCTGCAGCCCCCCATCAACAGAAGAGAAACAACTAAGATCATTGAAACAGCTATACTTCTCAGCATTATTTTGATTTTTTCCATGTAGCAATATTTTCTTGATTCATACGAACAAATTCATCCTTTCCCTCTGCCCTGGCGAGCTCTAAGGAGCGCTGTGCCGATCTAATAGCGCCCTGATAATCTTTTAGTGCAGCCTCTACAAGAGATTTTACCCTATGAAAATAATAGGTATCTCCTCCAATGGCTATTGCCTTTTCCAAATACCGCAGTGCGGCAGCATATTCAATTCCTTCTTCCTGAAGATATCTTGCGGCCTCGTAATAGGTTTGTGCACTTGGATCACTATCAAGGCTTTTCTCAATAGCCTGCAACATCCCTTTTTGCGTGTCAACAAAAATGGGGATTGAGAGCCTGGTATTACCCCATTTCCATTGCATTACGGCACTGTTATGAGAGATTGAATCTATCGTAATTAAAAAATTTTCCTGCCATTCTGCAGTTTCAACAGCTTCGATCTGCACCCTGAATGCATCTTCTGAGGGATCGTAAGCCGTTCGGCCATCACCCCAGTGAGATGTGTTCTTATGAAAGATCACTTCCCATTTATTTTCTTCAGGAAAGGCATATAGTGCATAGCTTCCCGGTGGCAACCTATTGCCCAAAACTTCAATTTCACTATTTACACTAAATTTTGTGGATTCATTGGCACCTACGCGCCAAATACGACCGTAGGGAACAAGTCCGCCAAAGATCTGTCTGCCTCTGGCAGCCGGTCGCGAATACTCAATCTCAAGGGTAGTTAATCCTATATCTTGATGAATTTTTGAGAACGGACTGGCCTTTGGGTGAATAAGCTGACTCTGGACAGTGATTGCCAGCAGGAATACAAATAAAGATGATATGATCTGTAGTTTTCTCAACTGAAAAAGGAGTCAACAAATTCGAATTTATTAAACACCTGAAGATCTTCAATTTTTTCACCTACTCCTATATATTTCACCGGAATCTGGAACTGATCTGAAATACCAATCACCACACCTCCCTTTGCTGTTCCATCTAGCTTTGTCACGGCCAGAGAAGTAACTTCTGTAGCCTTGGTGAACTGTTTGGCCTGCTCAAAGGCATTCTGTCCGGTAGAGCCATCAAGAACAAGCAGTACCTCGTGTGGAGCGTCAGGGACCACTTTCTGCATTACCCGTTTTACTTTGCTCAACTCATTCATTAAATTAACCTTGTTGTGAAGTCGGCCGGCAGTATCGATCAGCACAACATCCGCGTCCTGGGCTATTGAAGCACTAAGGGTATCGAATGCTACGGAGGCAGGATCACTACCCATCTTTTGTTTAATAATAGGAACATCTACCCTGTCTGCCCAAACCTGCATCTGATCAATTGCTGCGGCACGAAAAGTATCTGCAGCACCTAAGATCACAGAATATCCGTTATTCTTTAATTGATGTGCCAATTTCCCAATGGTGGTGGTCTTCCCAACTCCATTGACCCCAACTACCATAATTACATATGGTTTTTTGTCCTTTGGAACATCAAAATCAATAGCTTCACCAACATGTGTCTCTGATAGCAGACCCGCAATTTCTTCTCTGAGAATCAGATTGAGTTCATCTGTACCCAGGTATTTGTCTGCTGAGACGCGTTTTTCGATACGTTCAATTATCTTCAGCGTTGTTTCCACACCAACATCGGAAGTAACCAACACCTCTTCCAGGTTATCCAGGACGTCATCATCTACTTTTGATTTTCCCGCTACGGCCTTTCCTAATTTCGAAAAAAAACTGGTTTTAGTTTTCTCAAGACCCTTGTCCAGGCTTTCTTTTTTTTCTGAAGAGAATATTTTCTTAAAGATACTCATGGGTGCTGTTTGCTTGGCGGCTCAAATATAAGAAATAAAAAAAGCCACTATCCCCGGATAGTGGCTTATTTATATTGTATAATGGTTGCTATTTTTTAGCTAACCATTCGTTTACCATTTCCGGTGACATCACTGATTCAACAAAGGTATACGCACCACTTTTAGGCGATTTTACCATTTTGATAGCCTTTGTCAGTCTTTTTGAACTCCCCTGAAGGGTTGCTACGGTCTTCTTTGCCATGTCTTCTTACTTTATCTCTTTATGAACAGTCATTCTTTTCAGAATGGGATTAAATTTTTTGATCTCCAACCTATCGGGAGTATTCTTTTTGTTCTTGGTGGTAATGTACCTTGAGGTACCC
>JABDQS010000251.1 GCA_013042125.1 Eudoraea sp. | reverse complement strand
TGCCAGAGGAGAAGATACAGATCCATCTGCTTATGAATTCCAAACCCAATGGAGTTTACGCGGGGGCAATATATATCCAAAAAATCCAAAATGGGAAAAAGGTGCATGGGAAGGAGTAACCCTAGAGCCTCCGGTTACTACTCGTACAATTGAGTTGGAGGCCGACATTGAAGAACTACAGAGTAGTGATATCACCCGGGTTACTGCACAATTGCGCTACAAACAATTTGGGGAGGAGAAGGAGACCAACATACAGCTCTCTGCCCAAAAGGGGGAGCCTATCATTTCCAAAAAGATTTTCCTGGACCGGGATACCAATGGTTATGTCTTCCGACTCATATTAAATCATAAAACCGAGAAAAAGCTTGTGCTTCCCTGGGAACCTATGATCAATGACAACTATATCTATGCCAATATTCCGGAAGACCTCTTAGACACAGAGTCGGAAGTCTTTAAAATGGCAAAGGAAACCGGTGAGGAGCTGGTGAAAAAAGCAGGCGAAAAAGTACTGGACAAATTTGAAGAAGTATTTAAAACCAAATAAAAATAAGGTCATGAAAAAAATATGCATTATCAGTTTTTTGCTTTGCCTCTGTCCCTTTGTAAAAGTACAGAGCCAGGCTATCGTTTTAGATAAATTAGTAAAAGCGGGAGATCTGACCGTCTTTCCAAGTATCTACAACGAGAACGAATATTACTACCTCTCGGACCAGGTACGTCTGGCCAAGGATGAAAATGGGAAACCAGAATTCTCCTTCTTAAGATGGGTAGAGAATGAAAGTACGGACGAAAGCGAAGAATCTTACAAAGACACCGAAGGTGCCGGTGGAGGTATAGTTACAGCATTGGTAGAATTGAGGGTTACCGAAGAACAACGCCAGAATGCCGAACAGGAATTAAGACGAGTTAATTCCAGAGGTAAAATTATGGGCCCAGTGATGTACAGGGGAGGTACCGTAGCTTTAGTATCGGCATTTAATGCGGAGAACGAGGAGTTTTCACAGCAGGTGTTAGGCTTAGGACCAGCGCCGGTTCTAGACGGCCAGAAAGCTTCAGTATCCATTCAACTCACCAAAAAAGGTTCTAAGATCTTATGGGAGTCCTTTAAGACCAATACCCCTAATGTGGTTTTCAAGTTCAATATGGAAATTGAAGGCTACAACTCCCCCATCTCTGCCAAAATTAATTTTGAATGGGAAAAGATCTACGAACATCAAAATTTCCAGGCTGGTATCGCAACTCCGGTACTAGCTGCAGAAGTGGACGTAGCAGTTAGTGACATGATCAACAACAATACCATTAGAATAACAGAGATTGGCGAAGATGAGGATTTTGATGACATCAGAACCACGGTTATGGAAATCATCAGGACAGAGATGTTTGAATCTCAGGAAAATTCGAGTACTCCTTCCTTAAGCTCATTAACTTCCAGTAACAGCAGCAGACCCAGTATGTTAGACCGGGCTACCAACCTATTAAATACACAAAGACAGGACTACCAGAGGGAAAGAAGCAGGCGAGACACTCAACGGGAAAGGGATAGGAGATATGCCGAAAGGGAAAGAGAAAGGAATAATTCAAGTAACGGTTCTAACACTGGTTCTACTGAGGATTCCGAATCAGATTCCGATAGTGATTCTGATGAGGCCGAAGATAGTTCTGAGGATGATAATTCTGATGTAGAACCTAGAGCCGGGGAGGCTGTAAGAAGGGCCAGCCCTCAAGATGAACCCTCTACGGTTCCTCCCTACCAACCCACTGCAGACAACAGCAATGAGTCAGAACCACAGGCGCCCACAATAGCAATTGCCGCTTCTTATAGTTTTAAAAAGATCAAGAAGTCAGGCACCTTCAATCTAAGCCTTGAAAAATCACTTTTAAGAAACCAGGTGATCAATTTTGATGAAGGCATAGGAAGAATTAAGTGCAATGACTGTTTCCGGATGATCAATATGGACGATCCGCTTTACAAGCAAAGAGAGATCCTGGCATTTGTAGATGGGGCTAATGCCACAGACTTTGGGGAGTATGTAAATTTTGTAAATGTATTGCTTAAAAAGAAGCACGAGAATGGTGAGATCACGCAGCGTGAGATCCGTATAGATCGTAAGAACTTTAACCAGGGTAACAACTTCAAGTTCGATCCTTATGGCTGGAAAGGAGATAAAAACAGAAGCAAATGGTTGGAGTACGATTACAAGACTACCTGGAGTTTCTTTGGAGGTCATGAGGTAAGTACCCCATGGACCAAAAGAGAGGCCGGGTCTATTTCCCTATCACCTCCCTTCCAGAAAAAGGACATTTACATTGAAACCGATGACAGCCTGATAGATGAATACAACCTGCGCTTTGCCGAAGTGAAGATCTATTACAATCAGGGGGAAAAAGAAAAGATTGAAAGAGTAAGAATAGATTTTTCTAAAGAAGATATTGCTAAGAGAGTTTCTATTGTACAACTTGGAGACGGATTGGATTACCAATACGAAGTAAAGTGGTTCATAAAAGGAGAAGAGCCTTTGTTAGAGGAGAAAAAATCGGCCTCGGATGAAACCATATACCTCAGTGATCTCGGTCAATTTTTAAATAGATAGCCATGAAATTCCATATCCATTATAAGAAACAGGTGCTCTTGGTCGCAGCTTTGCTAATTAGTTTGGTCGCAGTTTCCCAGAGATCCGATATGAATAATGACCTGAGGAACAGACTTATGGTGTATTATGTGGAAAATCCATCATCCGACCAGTATACATTACTGAAT
>JABDQS010000249.1 GCA_013042125.1 Eudoraea sp. | reverse complement strand
CTATGAACTTTTCAATTTCAACCAAAATGAAATCTCTAAAAAAACTCAGTTTGCTTTTGGCCCTCCCCGCCATAGTGCTCTTCAATTCCTGCAGCAAAGATGATGACACATTCGCCAGGGTAACGGTCAATGGCACTCAGTTAAATACAAGTCCCTCAGATTTTACCATAGGGGATCGTTCTGATTTCAACGGAGATGTCGATGCGAGTTTTACCGGGAATGGAGGAACTGCGGTTCGCGTATTCAGCTGGAACAACAACTTGAGTACGGCCGATTATAACGCTGATATTACGGCTAACTCCGACGGAAGTTTCAGAATGATTGTGG
Organism: Eudoraea sp.; assembly: GCA_013042125.1. Lineage (GTDB taxonomy): Bacteria > Bacteroidota > Bacteroidia > Flavobacteriales > Flavobacteriaceae > Muriicola. The sequence continues at coordinate 2,615 of JABDQS010000249.1, read as the reverse complement.
AAGATTCCCAAGGAATTGTTGTGCTCAACCGATCAATTCAGGGAGGCACCGAACCTGATTCCATCGATGGTGTTACCTCATCAGGGGCATCCGGGATATGGACCGTGACCATTGAAGTAACAAGCTTTACGGGAGATGGTAGTTTTTCCTTGAGTGAAGGAAATTAATCTGAAAATCAGTAAATAATCAAGACGCTGTGGACAATCCACAGCGTTTTTTTATACCAAATGGGCATACAGATTTACTTTGATTCTCTGAACTAGTAAAAGGTATCAGAAATTGCTAGTTAGAAGGAATTCCATACAGATCGAAATCTGCAGCCTCGGTAATGGTTATTGAGGCAAAATCTCCTTGTTTCAAGTAATATTCAGAAGCATCAATAAGTACTTCATTATCTACATCCGGTGAATCGAACTCGGTTCTTCCAACGAAATAGTTGCCCTCCTTGCGGTCAATTATACATCGGAAGGTCTGCCCGATCTTTTCCTGATTTAGTTCCCAGGAGATCTGAGACTGCAGTTCCATGATCTCATTGGCCCGTTCTTGTTTAACATCCTCAGGAACGTCATCTTGGAGCGCAAAGGCATGGGTGTTCTCTTCATGGCTGTAGGTAAAACACCCAAGGCGTTCAAATCGCATTTCCTTAACCCATTCCTTTAATGTTTGAAAGTCTTCTTCGGTCTCACCGGGATACCCAACTATCAAAGTAGTTCGGATGGTCATATTTGGAACTGCCTTCCTGAAATCTTCAAGCAGCTTTGTTGTTTTTTGTTTGGTGGTCCCTCTTCGCATACTTTTCAGGATAGGATCAGATATATGCTGTAAGGGTATGTCTATATAGTTACAGATCTTAGATTCTTGCCGCATTACTTGAAGTACATCCATTGGAAAACCTGTGGGAAATGCATAATGTAAGCGGATCCATTCAATTCCTTCTGTCTTCACCAGGGCCCTGAGTAATTCTGCCAGATTTCGTTTTTTGTAAAGATCCAGGCCATAATACGTTAGGTCCTGCGCAATAAGGATCAGCTCTTTTACACCTTTGACTGCCAGGTTTTCTGCCTCTTTGACCAGATCTTCAATAGGCTTACTCCTGTGTTTCCCACGCATCAGTGGAATAGCACAAAAGGAACAGGGCCGGTCACATCCCTCGGCTATCTTGAGATACGCATAGTTCTTGGGAGTTGTGGTAAGACGTTCTCCCAGCAGCTCATGCTTGTAATCTGCCTCCAAAGCTTTTAGAAGATTAGGGAGGTCACTGGTACCGAAATAAGCATCCACATTGGGGATCTCCTTTTGCAGATCAGGTTTATAGCGTTCACTTAAACAGCCGGTTACAAAGACCTTATCTACTACCCCGGATTCTTTTTGCTGCACATACTCAAGAATGGTATTAACACTCTCCTCTTTTGCATTGGCAATAAAACCACAGGTATTTATAACAACAATATTGCCATCCTCTTCATGCACTACCTCTTTGTCATTGGCACGCAGTTGTCCCATCAGGACCTCTGAATCGTACACATTCTTTGAACATCCAAGGGTAACTACGTTAATCCTGTTCTTTTTGAGCGTTTTAGTGCGCATCCATTTAAATTGAGGTGCAAAAATACGACAAGAGGCATCATATTTACCTGCATTGCACGATTTCTTTCTTTTTTTCGTTAAACCCTAAAGAGATTTTATCATCTAAATCTTAGGTATCAATGACACGAAAATCATTTTATTTTGTCTTGCTTTTAACCATTTCATTAATGGTCGCATGTTCTTCAAATAATGATGAAAGCAATGAAGATCTCATGGCAGATGATCCTTTAGCCGAAATTTACTTTCCACCATTGTCTTCTTCCACCTGGGAGATCATAACACCCGAAGAACTCGGCTGGAATACAAATGTAACTCCGGAACTAAACTCCTTGCTGGAAGAAAATGGTACCAAGGCCTTTATAATTCTTAAAAATGGACGGATAGCCATGGAAACCTATTTTGGTTCATTTACCCGCGACAGTATTTGGTACTGGGCTTCTGCGGGAAAAACATTAACTGCTTTCACCATTGGGATAGCTCAAGAAAATAACCTGCTTAGTATCGATGATCCCAGCTCACAATATCTTGGAGAAGGCTGGACCTCTGCTGAGATAACCCAGGAAAATGCCATAACAGTGCGAAACCAGCTCACCATGACCTCAGGTTTGAACGATCTGTTTTTTGATTGTGTAAGCCCGGAATGTCTGCGATATACGGCAGATGCAGGTTCACGATGGGCCTATCACAACGGTCCGTATACCTTGTTGCAAAGTGTTGTAGGTGCAGCAGCGGGAACTACCTTCACTTCTTATTTTAATTCCGAACTCCGCGACAGAATTGGTATGAATGGATTCTGGCTTAGTACTAACGGATCCAATAATGTCTATTTCAGCAATGCCAGGAGCATGGCTCGCTTCGGATTGTTAAATCTCAACCTGGGTACCTGGGGAAATGCAGTATTACTGAGTGATATGGATTATGTACCCTCTATGAGCAATACCTCTCAGGAACTTAATCGATCTTAGGGTTATCTATGGTGGTTGAATGGCAAGGACAATTACAGAGTTCCAGGTTCTCAGGAGCAATTT
>JABDQS010000240.1 GCA_013042125.1 Eudoraea sp. | reverse complement strand
GTATAGAAATTTTTTGGACTGTTTCTTATCTGAAACCAAAGCTAAGACCTAACGAAAGATTGTTAAACTCGGCCAAGGTATAATCTGCATGAAGACGGAAAAAACCCAATTTAAGTTTGGTGCCTATATTGGCGGTAACGCCACTGGCATCCTTAGTAAGTGTAAATGGATCTACATATGTATTTTGAAAAGGTCCTGACTGTACCGTATAGGTTCCAAGCACAGCTGTTTCCGATTTACCGGACATATACCCTAAACTCCCATAAAAATTAATAACAGGCAACTTGGTAGATACTACGGCCTGAAATACCCACGTATTTATCTTAACATCCAACTCCTGATCGGAGCCGGCGATAATACCGGTATCTGTAAAATCATACGTACCGTTTATATGGGTGTAACCAATAACCCCGGAGATAGCTACAGGTAATATCTTATCTGCCGGCAGATGTTTGGTAAACTCATGTTGTATCCCAATACCATATAAGCCTATGGCGACATCATCGGTTTTGATCTTTGGAAGGAGACGTGCTTTTAATTCCGTACCCTTTATAAGCCCAACGCTACCTTGTAAATAACCGGATGGGATAAAATTGAAATCCTCAGAAGCAAGTCCGGAAGGAAGCTCAAATTCCTCTCTGGAGGTTACTCCGGGAGCAATTTCTGCCTCAACAAAGACGCGGACACCTTCAATATCCCCCAAACCGGAGGATACAGTTTTGGAAGTGCTACCATCAACAAACTGCAAGTTTTCATAATCCGCAGTGTTCATAACAAAGGTCTTCTTGTCTTCCTTGTTCTTAAAACCGGTGATGTTACCTATTATGGAAACTTCAAAGCCTCCCAGGGGTTTCGCATCCCCCGTATTGAACCAGGAGCCTGAAATACTGTAAATAGCACCTTCGGATACTGGCGCCAGATAGTCATTCAGGAAAGTTTCGGCATCTTCCACACCAGCTGCAAAAAGATCATTGGCATTACCTTGTGCCTGAGTAGTCAGGACACAAAACATCATCATAGCAAAAAGTAGATTTTTCATATCGATATAATTTTTCATAAAACTAAAAAACTCGCACCGGGGGTGCGAGTTTTTGTTGTGTAATGATGTTTTTTATGCATCAATGTTCGCATAAACCGCATTTTTCTCGATAAACTCCCTTCTCGGAGGAACCTCATCACCCATCAACATGGAGAAGATCCTATCAGATTCTGTTGCATTATCTATGGTTACCTGCCTGAGAGTTCTGTAACCGGGATTCATTGTAGTATCCCACAATTGCTCCGCATTCATTTCTCCCAAACCTTTGTATCGCTGAATACTTACTCCTCCTTTGTAGCTCTCTGCGATCTCATCGCGTTCTTTGTCATTCCAGGCATAATTTTTCTTGTTCCCTTTTTTCACCAAATAGAGGGGTGGGGTAGCAATATAAACATGACCTGCTTCTATCAATTCGCGCATATATCTGAAGAAGAAAGTGAGGATCAGCGTTTCAATATGGCTACCATCAACATCGGCATCACACATAATGATCACTTTATGATAGCGTAATTTTTCCAAGTTGAGTGCCTTACTGTCCTCCTCAGTTCCTATGGTAACCCCCAGGGCCGTATAGATATTCTTGATCTCCTCGTTTTCAAAAACCTTGTGTTGCATGGCCTTTTCTACATTAAGGATCTTACCCCGCAAAGGTAGAATTGCCTGAAAATTCCTGTCTCTCCCCTGCTTGGCCGTACCCCCTGCAGAATCTCCCTCTACCAGGAATACTTCACACAGCGTAGGATCTTGTTCTGAGCAATCGGATAGTTTACCGGGAAGTCCGCCACCACTCATTACATTCTTTCGCTGCACCATTTCACGAGCTTTTGATGCTGCGTGCCTCGCCTGTGCTGCCAGGATCACTTTTTGAACAATGATCTTCGCGTCGTCCGGATTTTCCTCAAGATAGTTGGTAAGCATTTCAGAAACAGCCTGACTAACCGCAGAAGAAACTTCTCTGTTCCCTAGTTTAGTTTTTGTCTGACCCTCAAATTGAGGTTCTGCTACTTTCACAGATACTATTGCCGTAAGGCCCTCTCTGAAATCATCTCCCTGGATCTCGAATTTCAATTTATCGAGCATACCGGAGGCATCTGCATACTTTTTCAGCGTAGTGGTTAATCCCCTTCTAAACCCGGAAAGGTGGGTTCCCCCTTCATGAGTATTGATATTGTTAACATAAGAATGGAGGTTTTCTGTATAGCCGGTATTATAGACCATGGCTACTTCAACCGGAATTTCATTCTTCTCCCCTTCCATGGAAATGATATTCCGTATGAGAGATTCTCTGTTACCGTCCAGGAATCTTATAAACTCCTTCAGACCTTCGTCTGAGTGGAACACATCGGAAATAAATTCGCCATCTTTATCCTTTTCCCTTTTGTCCGTAATAGTGATCGTGATGCCCTTATTAAGGAAGGACAATTCCCTCATTCTGTTGGAAAGGGTTTCGTAGCTAAATGCTATGGTTTGGGTAAAGATATCCTCGTCCGGATGGAAGGTAACCAGGGTTCCTCTCTCTGAGGTAGTACCTACACTTTTTACAGGATATATCGCTTTCCCGCGCTCGTATTCCTGCTCCCAGATCTTACCATCTCTGTACACAGTTGCCTTTAGGGTATTGGAAAGGGCATTTACAACAGAAACACCTACTCCGTGAAGACCACCTGAGACCTTGTATGAATCCTTATCAAATTTTCCTCCGGCACCAATCTTGGTCATCACCACCTGAAGGGCAGAAACACCTTCTTTTTTATGCAGATCTACAGGAATACCCCGGCCGTTATCCTTTACAGTAACCGAATTATCCTCATTAATGATCACACTTATGGTATCACAATACCCACCCATGGCCTCATCAATAGAGTTGTCTACCACCTCGTAAACCAGGTGGTGTAATCCTCTTACCCCAACATCACCAATGTACATGGAGGGTCGCATCCTAACATGCTCAATACCTTCCAGGGCCTGAATACTGTCAGCTGAATAGTCGTTCTTCTTCTTATCTTCGCTCATATAAACGTGTATGTTTTTCTTGTTGATCTTTTGATCGGAGTACCCTTTACTTCGGATATGCAAAAAAAACCATCTAAAAGGTTATAAATCAGATAGGTTTATCTTCCTAAAAACCCTGAGGACAGCCCTGTAAAAAGTAATCTCACAAATATAAGCAATAGCCCATGAAATATAGGGATTGCAGCAAATGCAAGTGGGTAAGTTATCAACAATTTAACAACAATTTTTGTCAATTTTCCAGGATTGAGGGATTTTTGGAAATTCCATGACATTTGTTAGCTTTTATGGAGGTAAAGAGGGGTAATTTTACACCTGAATTGTAAATATCAGATCATCATGGCTGATTCAAGAGCGGTATCCTTAAAATTAATGTCGCATATCCAAAAGGTAGTTGACATTCAAAGCAGAATAATTTACTTTCTGCTAAGTCTTATTTTCGCATTTTCAGTTACCTATTTTATTAATGAACCCGGATTGGACCAGGCTCAGATCTATGTTCTATTCCTCCTATTCTTAGCTATTAGTCTGTGGGTAACAGAAGCAATACCACCTTTTGCGGTTGGATTAATGATCGTTGGTTTTCTCATTTTCTCTATGAATAGTTACTATTCACAAATAGACCCTGGTAATGTCAGACAACATTATGTTGGCTATATCAATTCCTGGTCCAGTAGTGTTATCTGGCTAATGCTGGGTGGATTTTTTATTGCCGAGGCCATGAGTAAAACCAATCTGGACAAAACCATTTTTCGACTTTCCATTACAAAATTTGGTACTGCTCCAAAAAAAATACTTTTGGGCCTTATGCTCACTACCGCCCTTTTTTCCATGGTGATGTCTAACACCGCAACAACGGCCATGATGATAGCCTCTGTGCTACCTTTCTTAAATACCATGGATAAAAATGCCCCTATGACTAAAGCTATCCTGATAGGGATCGCAGGTGCTGCTGCCATTGGTGGCATGGGAACCATCATTGGATCACCGCCAAATGCCATTGCTGTGGAAGCGCTGAACAACCATGGTATTAAAGTAGGCTTCCTTGAGTGGATGATGATCGGTTTTCCCTTGGCCATACTTCTTACCGTTTTGTTTTGGTTCTTATTGACCAAAAAGTACATCCCACGAATAAAAAAATTGAAGATCTCCATTGAGGAGGAGGTATCAAACATAGATGAGGAGGGCTATAAATTTGAAATTATAAAAAAAAGGATAGTCCTCGTAGTACTTGGGCTAACCTTATTGCTTTGGCTTACAGAAAAATTACACGGTATTCCGGCTTCTGTGGTTTCCTTGTTACCAATTATCCTATTAACCATGTCCGGGATCGTAAATGGGGACGATGTTCGAAAGCTGCCCTGGGACACCCTAATGCTTGTAGCCGGTGGCCTCGCATTGGGACTTGCCATAAAAGAAACCGGATTGGCTGATTTCTATGTGGAAAAGATCAAAGATTTTGACCTGAACTTTTATGTGCTGGTGCTATTGTTTGCGTTCCTCACAGTCATCCTTTCTAATATTATGAGCAATACTGCAACGGCAACTGTGTTGATACCTATTGGGATCGTCCTGACGTATAACAACCCGGTTGTTCTTCCCCTGGTGATAGGTTTCTGTGCCTCCATGGCCCTGTTTTTACCTATCTCTACGCCTCCTAATGCCATCGCCTACAGTACGGGGAAACTGGAACAAAAAGATTTCAGGTTTGGCGGACTGGTTTTAGGTGGCCTGGGACCTATTTTAATATGTGTAATAGTCCTACTCACTTATATGTCTTTTATTTAATAATAAATAGTTCTACAATTAAAGAAGCACCCATCCGGGTGCTTCCTGCTGACAAATTCAAAAACCCAATTCTTGCTGTAATTGGTGTTATTTTACATAGGCATCTTCGTGAACTTGAGCCACGGCTCTTCCCGAAGGATCGTTCATGTTCTTAAAGGCTTCATCCCATTCCAATGCTATCTGCGTGCTGCAAGCTACTGAAGCCTCCTGAGGCACGCATAATGCAGCGGCATCTGAGGGGAAATGTGATTCAAAAATAGATCGGTAATAAAATTCTTCCTTGGAACCAGGCGTTTGAATAGGAAAACGAAATTTTGCATTGGCTAACTGCTCATCCGTTACCTCCTGGTCTACCATTTCTTTAAGCGTATCTATCCAGCTATAACCAACCCCATCAGAGAATTGCTCTTTTTGTCGCCAGGCCACACTTTCCGGAAGATATGATTCGAAGGCTTTTCGCACTACCCATTTTTCCATGCGTTCCCCATTGATCATCTTGTCCTGCGGATTGATCCGCATTGCTACATCCATGAATTCCTTATCCAGGAATGGTACTCTTCCTTCAATTCCCCAGGCCGCTAAAGACTTATTGGCTCTCAGGCAATCATACATATGAAGTTTTTTTAATTTGCGCACCGTTTCTTCGTGAAACTCTTTTGCATTGGGTGCCTTATGGAAATACAGATATCCCCCAAACAATTCATCTGCTCCTTCACCGGAAAGTACCATTTTTATTCCCATCGATTTAATGACCCTAGCCATCAAATACATGGGTGTTGAGGCCCTGATGGTAGTAATATCATAGGTTTCCAGGTTATAGATCACATCCTTGATGGCATCCAGCCCTTCCTGTATGGTAAATTTTATCTCGTGGTGAACGGTTCCAATATGATCAGCTACTTTTTTAGCGGCTGCGAGGTCCGGAGAACCCTCAAGGCCCACAGAAAAAGAGTGAAGCTGTGGCCACCAGGCCTCTGAAGTATCGTCCGATTCTATACGTTTCTGGGAATATTTCTTGGCGATTGCCGAAGTTACTGATGAATCCAAGCCACCGGAAAGTAAAACCCCGTAAGGAACATCAGACATTAGTTGACGATGCACAGCGGCTTCCAGGGCCACACGGATCTCTTCAATGCTTGTCTTGTTGTCTTTCACCGCATCATACTCCATCCAATCTCGGCCATACCAACGCTTCAGCGTACCATCGGTGCTTTCCAGGTAATGCCCCGGAGGAAAAAGTTCAATTTTTGTACAGGTGCCTTCCAATGCCTTCAATTCTGAGGCCACATAAAAAGTACCATTCTTATCCCATCCCATATAGAGGGGAATGATCCCCATATGATCCCGGGCTACAAAATAGGTATCCTTCTCCGTATCATAA
>JABDQS010000238.1 GCA_013042125.1 Eudoraea sp. | reverse complement strand
CTATGATCACTTCCTCCTTTAAGGATGGATCGTTTCCCGCCAAAACACCCACGATGTTGTAGGCGGTATTTTCAATATTGGATAAGGTATCCTGATAAGCTTTGTAGTAGGGCGCTATTCCGTTTTCTTTCAATTCATTTACTATGAAAGATGCTGCAAGATCTATTCCCTCTGAGCCCGTATCCCTTCCATTTAAAGCATCGGAAGCCAGATAGTTCATATGGTCTCCAATAATGGTAGCATTGGAGAAATTTGCGATATCTATCTCCTCTGCCATAGATGCATCCTTTGTGGACCTGCAGGCCATGAGTAGAGTGAGGAACAAAAAAATCAGGCTTCTTTTCATTTGTAAATTTTATAAAAAACTAAAAAAGCATTCATGGATGCCACAAATGCTTTTATTAAAGTAAGGTTTTAATCGTTCACCTTGTTCATGTGTTAAGCCAGCATTGTTACCGGATTCTCCATAAATGCCTTGAGCGTTAGTAAGAACTGAGCTCCGGTTGCTCCATCTACAGTTCTGTGATCACATGCAAGTGATAGTTTCATAATGCTTCCTATGACAATCTCCCCATTTTTTACAACGGGTTTTTCAACAATAGCACCTACCGATAGGATGGCTGAATTGGGCTGGTTTATGATGGAGGTAAACTCCAGAATTCCAAACATACCTAAATTAGAGACCGTAAAAGTACTTCCCTCCATTTCGGCCGGGGTTAACTTTTTAATGCGGGCTCTGCCTGCAAGATCTTTAACCGCTCCTCCTATTTGAGTGAGGCTCAACTGATCAGCAAATTTTAAAACAGGCACTACCAGTCCGTCTTCTACTGCAACTGCTACTCCCATGTGAATGTGTTTGTTGTAACGAGTCGTATCTCCGTTCCAACTTGTATTAACCTGCGGATGTTTTTGCAGTGCCATGGCACATGCCTTTAATACCAGGTCATTATAAGAAACTTTAGTATCCGGGAGCTCATTGATATGCGCCCTTGATTTTGCGGCATTTGTCATATCTACCTCTATTGTAAGATAGTAATGAGGTGCCGTAAATTTGGATTCGCTCAAACGCTTCGCTATGACCTTTCGCATTTGAGAGTTTTTCACTTCTTCAGATCCTTCCTCTCCAACCGGTAAGATCACTGGTTTCACGGATTGAGGCTGAGAGGTTGTGGTATCGGCAACCGCAGCCACTGGTGCAGCAGCTTCAGATGGTTTATAATTCTCTATATCCCGCTTTACGATCCTGCCGTTATCACCGGAACCTTTGACCGTTGCAAGATTTATCCCTTTATCCTCCGCCATTTTCTTTGCAAGTGGGGAAACAAAGATTCGCTGTCCATCCTGGGCAACAGGTACATCAGTTGCTTCAGCTCCTTTGGTATCGGTAGCTGGTGTTGCTTTGCTTTTCGCTTCAGTTTTCTCAGGGGCTTTTTCCTGTGCTGCTCCAGTAGCTTGATTTAAAATTGCATCAACATCGGTTCCTTTTGGCCCTATGATCGCTAAAACATCATCTACGGGTGCAGATTCTCCTTCTTTTATTCCAATATACAGCAGGTTCCCTGAATAAAACGATTCGAATTCCATGGTGGCCTTGTCTGTCTCGATTTCCGCAAGAATATCGCCCTCCTCCACATCATCACCTACTTTCTTTAACCAGGTAGCTACCGTACCTTCTTCCATGGTATCACTTAAACGCGGCATTTTAATGACCTCAACTCCTGCGGGAACCTCGGTAACCTCTTTTTTTGCAGCAGAAGTTTCGGGTGTACTCGCCTTTGGTGCTTCATCTTCTTTGGGGCTTGCCTCTTTAGTACTTTCATCCGCTGATCCACCATTCAAAAGGCCGGAAATATCTTCTCCTTCTGCACCTATAATGGCCAAAAGGGAATCTACGGGGGCTCCGTCTCCTTCAGCAATCCCTATATGTAAGAGCGTTCCTTCATGAAACGATTCAAATTCCATAGTGGCTTTGTCCGTTTCTATTTCCGCTAATATATCACCCTCTTCTATCTTATCCCCTACTTTCTTAAGCCATTTTGCCACGGTACCTTCTTCCATGGTATCACTTAACCTGGGCATATTTATGATCTCTGCCATGTATCTATAATTTGTGTTCTATAAACGGATAATCCTTTTGTTCGTATACCATGTCATAAAGTTGCTGAACAGGTGGATAATCTGACTCCTCTGCGAATTTTTCACATTCCTTCACCATACTTTTTACCCGGTCATTAATAGCTTTGATCTCATCGTCATTAGCGTACTTCTTCTCTTTGATCACTTCCAGTATCTGAGTTATGGGATCTATTTTTTTATACTCTTCTACTTCATCCTTAGTACGATAATGTTGTGCGTCCGACATTGAGTGTCCCCTGTACC
>JABDQS010000236.1 GCA_013042125.1 Eudoraea sp. | reverse complement strand
GCATCATATACACGGTGAGGAAGGCGGCGGTCTGGCTCGGGTTATAGACCCCTTTGGCCATATTGATCAGAATTTGCTTGGCATCTTCCTTGTCCAGAATTTCCTGGTTGATGAGCCGGTTCAATGTTTCTTTCATGGTTTAGAATTAATCCAATTCTCTAAAATTTTCTTCCCCTGAGGTGTAAGTACAGATTCCGGGTGGAATTGCACTCCGCACACATCGTATTCCTTATGTCGTAAAGACATCAATTGGCCGTTGGTATCAAAAGACGTTGCTACCAAGGCTTCCGGGAGATCCGGATCAACTACCCAGGAATGATACCTGCCAACTTCTATTGTTTTTGGCAGTCCTTTAAAAATAGGATCATCCTTTACTATCTCAACAGTGGTTGCCACTCCGTGATACACATCGTCCAGGTTAATAAGCTTGCCTCCAAAGACCTCACCAATAGCCTGTTGTCCCAAACAAACTCCAAAAATACTTTTGGTAGGGGCATACTTTGCGATGATCTCTTTCTATAAGCCAGCCTCTTCCGGAATACCCGGACCCGGGGATAGGACGATCTTTTGGAAAGCATCCACCTCTTCAAGGGATAATTTATCGTTTCTTTTGACCACCACTTTGCACTGCAGATCTTCCAGATAATGCACCAGGTTGTAAGTAAAACTATCGTAATTATCGATCATCAATACCTCTATCATCGCTATAGATCTTCTGCTATTTCCAGTGCTTTGGTCAAAGCACCTAATTTATTATACGTTTCCTGTAATTCGCTCTCCGGATCTGATGCAGCTACCAGGCCGGCACCGGCCTGATAATAGAGGGCGTGATCCTTGCTCAGGAAGGTTCGTATCATTATTGCATGATTAAAATTGCCCTGAAAATCCATAAAGCCTATAGCCCCTCCATAATAACCCCGGTTCGTAGGTTCATAGGTTTCAATAAGTTGCATGGCTCTGTGTTTGGGAGCGCCACTTAAAGTTCCGGCGGGAAAGGTATCCGCTACTACTTTTAAGGTTGGGATGTCTTTTTTCTTTTGTCCGGTTACCTTGGATACAAGGTGTATCACATGGGAGAAATATTGTACCTCGCGGTAATTTTCCACTTTAACCATATTTCCATTCCTGCTTAGATCGTTCCTTGCCAGATCTACCAGCATCACGTGTTCACTGTTCTCCTTGGCGTCTTCGGAGAGTTTTTTGGCAAGAATGGCATCTTCTTCATCATTGCCGGTTCTTTTAAAAGTTCCTGCTATCGGGTGTATCTCTGCTTTACCGTCTTTTACTATCAGTTGTGCTTCGGGCGAACTGCCGAAGATCTTAAAATCACCATAGTCAAAATAAAATAGATAGGGTGAAGGATTGATAGACCGAAGGGCCCTGTACACATTAAAATCATCGCCCTTAAAAGCCTGTGAAAATCTTCTGGATAGTACCAGTTGAAATACATCGCCTCTGTGGCAGTGTTCTTTCGCAAGTTTTACATGTTCCTTGTATTCCTGATCCTCTAAATTAGTTGAAGGATCTCCTTGTTTCTTAAAGTTATAGGAGGCAAAATTTCGGGCATTCAACAGCTGCTCTATGTATTCAATATTGCTTTCATGATCATAACAATGCGCAAAGATGTAAGCCTCATTCTTAAAATGGTTAATGGCAATAATGTTCTGGTATACGGCATAATAAACGTCCGGAATTGGAATTGAATCTTCTTTTCTATGGATATCAATATCTTCAAAATACCTGACAGCATCATAAGCGATATATCCAAATAATCCATTGTTGATGAACTTGAAGTCTTTTTGAGTTACTTCAAATTTTTGAGCAAAGTCGTGAATTACTGCTGCTACATCGGTGTTGTTTGTGATCGGTAGTTCAATTTTTTCTCCATCCGGGAATTGCTCAATGATCTGTTCATTTTCTATGGTGATTGAGGCAAGGGGGTTGCAGCAGATATAGGAAAAGGTATTATCATTGGCCCTGTAATCACTACTCTCCAAAAGGATACTATTGGGAAATTTATCCCTGATCTTCAGATACACGCTCACAGGAGTGATGGTATCTGCCAGGATCTTTTTATAATGGGTCTTTAATTTATAACGCATCGGGTTGTAACTTTTAAGATGACTGTGTAATTACCTGGGGATTTTAAAGCAAAAAGGCTTGTCGTGATAGACAAGCCTTTTCGTACAGTAGTACTTCAGTGTGCTTCGCTCACGACATATAACGTAAGGAATTCCACCACCAGGTATTTACTGTATTTTTTTTCATGAGGTCAAAGATAGAAAGGAATTTTATATATACAAATCAAATCATCGGATTCTTAAAGCTCATAACTACAAATATAGAAATATGCATACTCCCGGCTTTTTTGTTTAATACCTTAATTCCATACGTTCAGATCGGTAAAGGATATCTGTTTGTCCCCAGGAACTTGTCTTATTCCCATTGGAACTTTTAAAATATAAGGTTGCTTCAAAGACCTCCTCGCCTGACATATAATCTACTTCAACTATTTTTCCCATTAGAACTGGTCCTTTTTTGATATACCCGGAGGTGGCCAAAATATTCTTTGTAGTACTCAGATAATCAACATCACTCACAATAGTGGAGAAGAATTCCTGTCCCCGTTCTTTACCGTATTGCCACACCTGCGATACAGTTTTGTCTTTTTCGTTTATTTGATATTCTACAGCGCGTGAAAACTGATCCTTGTTCTCAAAATTTCTATAGGTACCATTGTCAAAAGCCAGAAGATTTCCATTTGGCATAAACACCGGGGCGTGTGTTCCCCAGGAATAGTCAAAAGAGTCACTGCTTTCAATTCCTTCCTGAACTGAATTAGGATAGCGGTTGCCCATAGAATCGATTGCAGTTAAAACAAAGGGCGCTGTTTCAAATCCATTACCATTTCTTCCTGCTTTTCCCCAACTCTTATTCGGAGCCAATATCCATTGGAGTTTGTTGTTCCAAGAAATTTTGATCAGGCCCTGATTTTTTCCGGAAACAACAATGGAATTATCGGTTTCATCGAAGGCTAACCCGTTCATATGCAACCAGTCACCGGGTCTGAAAAAGTTAAGATCACTTCTACTTACATCCAATAGTTTAGCAACATCCCATTCCCGGACAATTTTAGAATTCTTGCGGTCAAACAGGATAATAAAATCACTGTCTGAAACTTCAAATTGTTCATTTACGGTTATGAAATTATTCTTTTTCCCCACACAGATAAGAAGGTTGCCATCCGGTAATTCAACCACATCATGGTGCATTCCATAGTTTGGATTAATAGTGGTTTTTTTTAAGGGTTTTCCCAGCATATCAAACTCATAGATGACATTTCGACTTACCATTAAAAGAGTTCCATCTTTAAGTCTTTGAAATGGGCTAACCATTTCCCCTGCTGAACTTAGATCCAGATACCAGCGTACCTTACCCTGGTCGTCAAAAATGAACGGTCCGGAATTAAAGGATCCCTTATTTGCAAAATGAATATCACAGGCATGCATTCCGGACTCCATTCTGCTTCGATCTAATTTATCGATAACGATCTTTGGAAAATAGGGGGGAAGATCCTTGGTGGTGATTTCTATAGTGTCTTTTATTTGTCCACCTTCATAATCTAGGGTGACCACTACCTTATTTATGGCATTGGGATACAAGCCCACTACCGGGATCTCCATATTTGTGGCATTGGTCCCGAAAGCCTGTTGCAGCGGAATTCCTCCCAATACATTGACGGTTGCAGTAACAGGTTTTTCAGCCTCAATATTCAAACTGGCTGTGAGCGGTGATATTTCGTAAGGGTTCAGTGTTGTATCTATTGAATATTGAAATCCTGAATTGCAGCTGCTGAGGATAAGAACACTTAAAATGAAGTAATAAAAAGAGGATTTGTATGCTTTTGAAGCCATTTTAATTTTTTCTAAAAATAGTGGTTTACATTCAACTTCTGTAAGCTATACATGTTTGAACAAAAAAAAATCCTGAATAGTTTCAACTACTCAGGATTTAATAGTAATTAAATTCTTCTAGAATTGCAGGTCAACTACCAGATCAAATTCATCATAGATTGTTTTGTCTCCTAGGTTGTCGAAGAAACTCCCGGAGCCATAGCGCACGTTGTAGTTTGCTCTGTCTACTTTCACCGTGGCTGTTGCCTTGCTTCCGTAAATGGATACATCAAAAGTGATCGGTTTTGTAATTCCCTTGATAGTCAGGTCTCCTGTTACTTCGTAAGAATTTTTGCCGGTCGACTGTACATCCGTAAAAACCAGGGTGGAAGATGGATGATTTTCTATACCGAAGAAATCCTCAGATTTTAGATGTCCTTCCAATTTAGCTTTTGAATTTCCTTCCAGGTCTGTCGCAATCAGGCTTGTCATGTCTACAGTAAAGTTTCCTCCTACCAGGGCATCCCCATCAAAGGTTAATGCACCTTCGGTAAGCTGCACCAAACCGGAATGTGAACCAGTTACCTTATAGGCTTTCCACATTACCGAACTCTCTTCGGTTTTTACTTCTTTTACAACTGGCTCAGTAGTGTTAGCTACAGCCGTTGCTCCAAAAACGATGGCCAGGGCCAGACTCATTACATTTCTTTTCATAATAATCATGTTACTTTTTTAATAATTGTTTTACGATGGATTTATTTAAAATTTATTTAAAAGCGTATTTAGTTCAATTAATTCTTTTTCTGTTAATTGCTCCACCAGAGAATTTTCTGTTTGAAGCATTATCGCGTCCATATCCTTTAAGACGTCTAGTCCTTTTTCGGTAATGGTGATCTCGATCTTCCTTCGATTCTCTTCACAAATAGATCGCTCTACAAAACCTTTTATCAGCAATTTATCTACCAACCTGGTTGTGTTACTCATTTTGGTTACCATGCGTTCATTAAGGGTTGTGAGATTTGCCGGAATATTCCCCTGGCCCCTTAAAATTCTGAGGACGTTAAATTGTTGTAAAGACACACCATAAGGCTTTAATGCAGAGCTTATCGTTTCTTTTACTTTATTGTTTACCAACAGTAAATGAATCAAGGTCCGACTCTTCAGCGGAATTTGCTTTGTTGTTTTTAAAACTTTTTCTACGTCCATGTAAGTACAACAATTGTATATACAAATGTACACATATTTAAATAGTCTACCTCAGTCACAATGCTAAAAGTGTGTTAATATTTTTTAGTGACCACCTCAATTTCTCCGGCACAAAAAGGGTGTCTTACCATAGTAGATTATTAAGAAGTATTTTTATTTTTGTATCCAAATAAATAAACATGTCAGATCTATCACAGGAAGAATGGGCGATTCAGATTAAGGAAGACACTAATGGTGTTATCCTTGACGTACGAACCCTGGAAGAAGTTGAGAACGGAGTTATTGGGGATCCTGTACACCACGATATTTATAATCCTCAGGCTTTTATGCAGGCCCTGCAGGGATTGGATAAGTCGAAAAATTACTACGTGTATTGCCGATCTGGTAACCGAAGCGGACAGGCTTGTGCGATCATGAAGAGCCTCGGGTTTACAAATGCCTATAATCTCACGGGAGGTTTGGTAGAGTGGAAGGGAGAACTTTCCTGAATCACAAAAACGTAGTTCTGATTCCCGTTTGCAGCGGGAATTTTTATTTTGGAGGATGCGTGAAGCCGTATTACACTTCATTTGGCTGGGGCAAAAATTTCCTCACAGGGATTTGATAAGCGTACTGGGGTTATCTATCAAAGTTGTAGACAAAGGTAAGCTCAATAGTTTATCGGGTCCGGATTTCCTTTTTGCCAAAGTACGTTTAGATGATCAGGAGTGGGTGGGCCATATAGAACTGCATGTAAAGGCATCTGATTGGTATATTCACCGGCATCATAAAGATGCTGCATATGACAATGTGATCCTTCATGTGGTTTGGGAGGCAGATGCTGTAATTACGCGGAAGGACAGATCTGTGATCCCAACCTTGGCCCTTAGCAACTATATCTCAGAAGATGATGTAGCTAAATATCAAGATAATTTTAAGAGCAATAAGAATAGGTCACTTAATTGTGAAGGATCCATTGGCAGCATAGGCGATGAAATTCTGAACCCCTGGAAAGATCAATTGTTTAAAAACCGATTAAGACAAAGAACCAGACTCATTCAAGAATGGCTACAAGGCGCGGCGCAAGATTGGGAACAGGTCTTCATGATGTTGCTATTAAAAAGCTTTGGCCTGAATATAAATGGTGCTGCTTTTCTAAAACTTGGAAAGGCCATACCTTTTAAAATAGTTAGAAAGAATGCCGGAGATCCCTTTCTACTGGAAAGTATCTTCTATGGTATGGCCGGCATGTTAAACAGAGTCGATCTCCCAGATCCATATTACCTTGAATTAAAGGAAGCATATGCTTTTCTGAAAGTTAAATACAATTTGCCAGATGAGGTGTACCACAAACCAGAGTTCTTTTCCTTACGGCCTTATAACTTTCCTACTATTCGTTTATCTCAGATTGCAAATCTTTATCACAAACATCCTGCTTTGTTCGCACTTGTAATTGAAGCCACCACATTGAAATCTCTGAGATCTTTACTTAAGGCACAAGCCGGCCCATATTGGGACACTCACTTTGTTTTTGGCAAAACTACACCCCCTTCACCAAAAAAGATGAGTAGTCACTTTACAGACCTCTTAATTCTAAATTCGGTTCTGCCAATAAGATTTTCTTACGAGTCCAGTAAAGGAAGCTTAGATATAAATCGACTCAATTCCTGGGCTAAGGAGATAAAAGCGGAAGGAAATAAGATTGTTCGTCTCTTTCAAACACATGGAGTCTCATCATTTAATGCTTACGATAGTCAGGCCCTCGTGGAATTGTACAATCAGTATTGCATAAAAAATAAGTGCCTACAATGTGCTGTTGGTAAGTATTTATTGTATGGAAAATAGTAATTTTAGGGCATGAACGTCTTTTATCAACTTTTGTATTTTTTTCAAAAGCGAGGTTTTGAAGTATCGCGTCGAATTGCAGAACGTTTGGGGATCAGGGCCAGAGTTGTGCGTACAACCTTTATATATTTAACATTTGTAACTTTGGGTTTTGGATTTGCCCTTTATCTCTTTTTAGCCTTTTGGCTAAGGATCAAAGATCTAGTTTACACGAAACGTACATCTGTTTTTGACTTATAATTATGATTAGACTTTTTCGTTCCAAGATCTACCTGGCTATCGCCCTTATGGTGACCGTCGTGATGATAGGGGTGCTTGGGTTTCGTTTTATTTCTAGTTATAGTTGGTTAGATGCGTTCTATATGACCATCATTACATTAGCAACTGTAGGTTTTGGCGAAGTGCACCCATTAGATGCAAATGCTAAGATATTCACCGCTCTACTTATAATCTGCAGTGTTATCATATTTTCCTTTGCTATATCAGTGATCACAGAATACATTATCAGTAGAAATTCATTACAACTCCTAAAAAAGAAAAAAGTGAAAAACCAGATCAACAATTTGTCCAATCATGTGATCGTGTGTGGTTATGGTCGCAACGGAATGCAGGCAGCTGAAAGGCTAAAGGTTTACAAACGTCCATTTATTGTAATTGAAAGAGATAAAGAGATCATCGAGAAATATGAGGACGAGGCTTTATTTATAGAAGGTGATGCCAATGATGATACTGTTTTGGTTGATGCAGGTGTAGAACGCGCCAGTTATTTGATAGCGGCTTTGCCGGATGATGCAGATAATTTATTTGTTGTACTCTCCGCCAGGCAATTGAATCAGTCACTTTTCATTATTACGAGGGCTTCCAAGGTTACCTCTCAGAAAAAGCTCTTATTAGGAGGGGCCAATAAAGTGATCATGCCAGATAAGATAGGAGGAGACCATATGGCATCACTGGTTGTGATCCCGGACCTTATTACCTTTATGGATAAATTATCTATGGAAGGGGAACATACAACCAACCTTGAGGAGGTGCCAATAGAAGACTTTTCAGATCAGGTAGAGTGCAATTCCTTAAGAGACCTGGATCTGCGTAAGAAAACCGGGTGTACCATTATCGGATATATTGAACCAGACGGAAATTATATCATTAATCCGGAAGCCGATCTCCCGCTTAAACCAAAAAGCAAGGTCATTGTATTAGGAAGGCCGGAACAGATCCGTAAACTGAATGAGATGTTCCATATTGAAGCATGACATTTGGGAAAGAATATTTGATTGGGTTGATATTTTTTAGGATATTGCTCGCGATGACTAGCAACCGCCTCTAATTTAATTCCTAGCGCAAATATGAAGACTTTCATTTACTGCATCTCATTTCTTTTCAGTGTTTCCTTGTATTCGCAAGGCTTGGAAGTCGAAGGCAAAACGGTGAATCCCTCTGATAATATTAATGATGGGGTGATCCGGTTACAGGTTGAAGGCGGAACACCTCCTTACACCTACAAATGGAGTAATCAACAAACTCCGCTTAGTTCACCTACATCGAGTGGGCTGGTTGAAGGTATTACCTATGACGTAACTGTTACAGATGCCGCAGGGCAATCAGCGACCCGGGAATACAAAATAGATACCCAATCCATAACCGAAGTGTTCAATGGCACTATGACGCCTGCAGTAAGTGCCCTGGGGAGTGTGCTTTTCTGGGATCCTTTTGAAGCTATCGGTATTTACGATCCAGTGGTCTATGCTGATGTGAAGCTTATAGCTACTCCGGGGTGGTCAGCTACCATTGAAGATCGCTTTGTTTTAAAACAATGGTTGGCAGATGAAGGATCTGAAGTAGTAAAAGGAGAAAAGATCGCCCTTGTTTCCAGCAAAGATGGCTCGGTAGATACAGTAATGGCAACTGCCAATGGAAAATTAAAATACCTGGTTGACGCTGGAAATGTAATTTATAATTCCGAGAACAAAGAACACGTCATTGAGCAGGGAGCTCATTATTTGGCCGAAATACAATACGATACTCCACTGATCATTCGTCACCCCAACGGAGACCCGATAACCAAGAATATTCCTTTTATTGTAATATGGCTGGTCCTTGGAGCTACCTTTTTTACGCTACGGATGGGCTTTATCAATATTAGGGGTTTCAGGCATTCATTAGATCTTGCGAAAGGGAAATATGACGACCCGGATGCACCTGGACAAGTAACACACTTTCAGGCACTCGCAACTGCCGTATCTGGCACAGTGGGACTAGGAAATATTGCAGGAGTGGCAGTAGCCGTTTCCCTGGGGGGTGCAGGTGCTACTTTCTGGATGATCGTTTGTGGTTTATTGGGGATGTCTTCCAAATTTGTTGAATGCACCCTGGGAGTAAAATACAGAGACATTCTGCCGGACGGCCGTGTTTTTGGCGGACCTATGAACTATTTGAGATATGGTCTTGAAAAACGAAATTTTAAGGGCTTTGGTAAAGTGCTGGCCGGGCTTTTTGCTGTTCTTGCCGTAGGTGCATCTTTCGGGGGTGGTAATATGTTCCAGGCCAATCAGTCTTTTGAGCAACTGGCAGGGCAGTTCACCATGTTGGAAGGTAATGGTTTCTGGTTTGGGATCATTACGGCGATCTTGGTTGGTGTAGTAATTATCGGCGGTATTCAAAGCATTGCCAAGGTTACAGGGCGCGTTGTTCCAATAATGGCTTCTATTTATATAATTGCTGCATTGACTGTTATTATTATCAACATTGAGAATATCGGACCTGCCTTTACGGCCATATTTAATGGCGCCTTTAGTCCCAGTGCCTTAAAAGGAGGTGTCATAGGGGTGCTGGTAGTTGGTTTTCAGAGGGCAGCGTTCTCAAATGAAGCCGGAGTGGGGTCGGCCGCCATTGCACACAGTGCGGCGAAAACCAATAATCCCCCTTCAGAAGGTTTTGTTGCCTTACTGGAGCCTTTTATAGATACGGTTGTAGTCTGTACCTTAACGGCCTTGGTTCTCATTTTTACAGGAATGCACGAGGTTGAAGGTATGGCGGGTGCACAACTTACTTCCGACGCCTTTGGGAGTGTAATTTCGTGGTTCCCTTATGTTTTGGGGATCGCAGTCTTCCTTTTTGCCTTTTCAACTATGATCTCATGGTCTTATTACGGTATGAGAGCATGGACCTACCTTTTTGGAAAGAGCAGACGTTCTGAGATGATATACAAACTTTTATTCCTTGTTTTTGTAGTGATTGGGGCTTCTGTAAGCTTGGGAGCTGTACTCGACTTTTCAGATATGATGATCCTCGCCATGTCATTTCCTAACATTATTGGACTTTATATAATGTCCGGAGAAGTCCGTGGCGATCTCAAAACCTATTTGAAGAAAT
>JABDQS010000235.1 GCA_013042125.1 Eudoraea sp. | reverse complement strand
GGGTTGGAAACAGCAATCTAAATGCAATGCATTCTCTTTTGCATTTGTATTGGATTTTCTCAATTCGAACGACTTGATGATCTTATGGGGAAATTGCTCTTTCAGATAGGCCACCGCGGCTGTATTTGTTCTTGCCGTGATATAACTGGCATAGTCTTCTCCGCTATACGTTCCCACAAAAATATACTCCTTCCACGGCATTACATCACCTCCTTCCACATGCACATCGTGGGGTGGCTCTAAAATATTTTCGGGATTTATAACGTCGAGGACATGAATAATTGCTTCAAATTCCTGCTCTCTTTCCGGTAAAATATTGGCCTTGATAAGCTTATCTTCTATGACAAAGGCAATATCCCGGGAAAAGATCTGGTTGCAATCCTCAAGCACTTCGGGTCTGAAGACCTCTACCCCATGTTTTAGTAAGACTGCGTTAAAGGCTTCCATCTCCTTAACCATATCGGCCTCTTTAGGATAGGTACCCGCCAAAATATTCTCTAAAGATTTTGGATCATAAGCCTCCTCAGGTGAAGGTGCCGGGCCACAGCTTTTAGCTGTACCCAGAACAACGGCTTTTAATGAAGAAGTTTCATCTTGGACATTAAGTTGGAGCATACCGTTAGTGTTCTATCGCTTATTCAGAGGCAGGAACGGACGTTCGTTCTCTCCGACATACACTTGTCTTGGTCTTCCTATAGGCTCTCCTCGTAAACGCATTTCCCTCCATTGGGCAATCCATCCGGGCAATCTTCCCATAGCGAACATCACTGTAAACATTTCTGTTGGTATACCCAGAGCCCTGTAAATGATACCCGAGTAAAAATCTACATTAGGATATAATTTACGCTCTACGAAATAAGGATCTTCCAGGGCCACCTTCTCCAAACCTTTGGCTATAGACAAAATTGGGTCCTCAATTCCCAGATCAGCCAATACTTCATCTGCTGCACGTTTAATGATCTTTGCACGCGGATCGAAATTTTTATATACCCTGTGCCCAAAGCCCATTAATCTGAAGGGATCATTTTTATCTTTGGCCTTGTCCATATATTTCTGAGTATCGCCTCCATCCTCTGCAATAGCTTCCAGCATTTCCAGTACAGCCTGGTTAGCTCCTCCGTGAAGCGGGCCCCAAAGTGCGGAGATCCCTGCAGAAAGTGAGACAAATAGGCCGGCATGTGAAGAACCAGTAATTCTAACAGTAGATGTTGAGCAGTTCTGTTCGTGATCGGCATGCAGGATCAATAATTGATCTAGCGCATCTATCACTATCTTGTTTTTTACATACTCCTTATTGGGTCTTTTGAACATCATTTTGTGGAGATTTTCCACGTATCCCAATGTATCGTCCCCATAATCTAAGGGCAGTCCTTTTTGTTTCCTCATGGTCCAGGCCACCAGTACAGGAAATTTCGCCATGATACGAATAATGGCATGGTACATATCCTTCTCAGAAGTAACATTTACTGAAGTAGGGTTAAACGCGATCAAAGCACTTGTTAAGGAAGAAAGGACACCCATGGGATGGGCCGACTTTGGAAAGGCATCCAGGATCTTTTTCATTTCCTCATCTATGTGCGATTCTTGTTTTATATCTTCATGAAACCGCGATAGCTGTTCTTTATTCGGTAATTCCCCAAAGATGAGTAGATATGCCGTTTCCAAAAAATCAGCTTTCTCAGCTAACTCTTCAATATTGTAGCCTCTGTACCTCAAAATACCTTTTTCTCCATCCAGATAGGTAATGGCACTTTCACAAGATCCTGTATTCTTGTATCCCGGATCCAGAGTGATCATACCCGTAGAAGACCGTAGTTTTTTAATATCAATAGCAAGTTCATTCTCGGTGCCTTCCACCACCGGGAATTCGAATTTTTTCCCTTCGTATTCTAGTATTGCTTTGTTTTTCATGAATGTGAATTTGGTATTATTTTGAGAGAATGTTAAAGGTAAGAAAAAGGGGCGTCCTTCACAATATTGCCAAGCTGTTTATACTTAGAATAACAAGAATCTTACAAGAGGTGCCTCAATATGCATGAGAAACCTTTATTTTTAAATTAGATGGCTTTTGTCATCATACCCTTTGACATATCTAAACTAAAAAAGGCCTTTCAAAAAATATGAAAGGCCTCCAACTATTGTTTATTTCTTTTACTCACCTACGTTAAAGGCATGAACTCCGGGATAATATGCTACAGATCCCAATTCTTCCTCAATGCGCAATAACTGATTGTATTTCGCCATTCGGTCTGAGCGAGAAGCCGAACCTGTTTTGATCTGTCCGGTATTTAAGGCTACAGCCAGATCGGCAATGGTATTGTCTTCTGTTTCTCCGGATCTATGAGACATTACACTGGTATATCCGGAATTTTTGGCCATGTTCACAGCCGCAATGGTCTCAGTTAATGTGCCAATTTGGTTTACTTTAATTAGGATAGAATTACCGATCCCTTCTTTGATACCTTTTGAAAGTCTGGTTACATTGGTTACAAATAGGTCGTCCCCTACCAATTGTACTTTATCTCCAACCAGCTCTGACAGAATTTTCCAGCCTTTCCAGTCGTTTTCATCCATTCCGTCCTCAATAGATATGATAGGGTATTTCTCACATAGAGAAGCCAGGTATTTTGCCTGTTCTTCAGAGGTCCTGATGGCACCTTTATCACCTTCAAATTTAGTGTAATCGTATTTTCCATCTACATAGAACTCGGCGGCTGCGCAGTCTAATGCCACCATAACATCATCTCCAAGTGTATACCCTGCTTTTTTCACTGCTTTAGCGATTGTATCCAAGGCGTCTTCAGTGCCGTCTAGCGTAGGTGCAAATCCACCTTCATCTCCTACGGCAGTACTCAGACCTCTATCGTGCAGTACTTTCTTAAGATTATGGAATATTTCAGTTCCCATCTGTATGGCGTGAGAAAAATTCTTTGCTTTAACGGGCATTACCATAAACTCCTGAAAAGCAATAGGAGCATCTGAATGCGACCCACCATTGATAATGTTCATCATAGGAACAGGTAATGTGTTAGCACTTACCCCGCCTACATAGCGAAACAGGGACATGCCCATTTCATTTGCAGCTGCTTTTGCTACCGCCAGAGAAACCCCTAAAATAGCGTTAGCACCTAATTTTGATTTATTGGGTGTCCCGTCCAGGTCGATCTTAGTTTGATCTATCAGGTTTTGATCTAAAACCATCATAC
>JABDQS010000233.1 GCA_013042125.1 Eudoraea sp. | reverse complement strand
GGTCTCTACTTTCCCTTTTAATATCTATTTGGGAATTGCGGCCCTGTTTGGCTCAATTCTGGGGGCATCCATTGCCGTGGACATCAAGGGGGAGACCTTTAACAGGATACTGGCCATTATAATGATCGTTGTGGTACTGATCATTGTCTTTAAACCGAAGATCAAGCTGGAGGAGATGCAGGAGCGGCTAACGGGGAAACATCTCTGGCTGGGAATGCTAGCCTTCTTTTTTATTGGGATCTATGGAGGTTTTATCAATGCCGGAATAGGTTTCGTGATATTATTATTTTTACATTATTTTCATCGAATGACCCTGGTAAGGGCCAATGCCACCAAGGTTGCAGTGGTATTTATCTATACACTGGCTGCCCTGGCTGTCTTTATCTTGAACGATAAGGTGATCTGGAAGGTGGGTCTTGTATTGGCTATTGGGAATGGATTAGGGGCCTGGTTTTCCAGCAGGTTCTCGGTTAAAAAAGGCGATGGATTTATTAAAACATTTTTGGTGATCATGGTGATCGCCATGGCTATTAAATTATGGTTTTTTACATAGAAAATGGGAGATAGTATAGAACACTTGGAATGGAGGTATGCGGTGAAAAAATTTGACTCGGATGCCTATTTAACAGAAGAACAATTAGAGAAGTTGATCAAGGCTTTTAATTTAACAGCAACCTCATATGGGTTACAGCCCATAAAACTTGTAGTTGTTAAGAACAAGGAGTTGCAGACGGCACTGGTTCCGCACTCCTATAGGCAAGAGCAGGTAGCCCAGGCATCCCATGTCCTGGTTATTTGCATTGAGACCAACATTGACCAGGAGTATATAACCAGCTATTTTAAAAAAGTTAAAAAGGTGAGGGGTACCAGTGATCAGATCCTTAATCCCTTTAAGGATGCCCTGGTAGATAGTTTTTCCGAAAAGCAAACAGAAGAGATTCGTCAATGGGCAACAAACCAGGCCTATTTAGCGATGGGAAATTTGCTGACCGTTTGTGCCATCGAACATATTGATGCCTGCCCTATGGAAGGCTTTATACCTTCAGCTTATGATGAACAACTGGATCTGGCATCTAAGGGACTTTCGTCTGTTTTGGTGCTACCCGTTGGAAAAAGGGCAAAAGATGATTTCTTCTCGGAAATGAAGAAGGTTCGCAGGGATCTGGCCGATACAATAATCTATATTAAATAATTAGTAAACCACGATCTATGCCCGGATTTGAAATGTTTGGAGCCCTGGAAAGAGCTGAAGTGCAAGAAGTATTAGATTCCGGTGTGCTCATGCGATATGGCTTCGATGGAATGCGAAAAGGCCATTGGAAAGCAAAGGAATTAGAACAGGCCCTGGCTTCTCGCATGCAAACGACCTATGCCCATACGGTAAGCAGTGGTACTGCCGCATTAACGGTTGCTATGGCAAGTGCAGGAATAGGGGCAGGCGATGAAGTGATCATGCCAACTTTTACATTTGTAGCCAGTTTTGAAGCCGTTCTGGCCCTGGGGGCTATCCCGGTATTAGTAGATATTGATGATACCCTCACCCTGGAACCTGGAGCTGTAGAAAAGGCGATCACTGAACAAACCAAAGCGGTAATGCCCGTGCATATGTGTGGTTCTATGGCCGATCTTAAGTCGTTAAAGGGAATTTGTGACAAATATGAGTTAACGCTTGTAGAAGATGCCTGTCAGGCCATTGGTGGGAGTTTTGAAGGTAAACCTTTGGGTAGTTACGGTGATATAGGGTGTTTCTCCTTCGATTTTGTGAAGACCATCACCTGTGGAGAAGGGGGAGGCCTCATTACCAATAACAAGGACTTTTACACCCACGCGGATCATTATTCCGATCATGGGCATGATCATATAGGAAAGGACAGGGGAGCGGAAACACACCCTTTTTTGGGATATAATTACCGTATTTCCGAGTTGCATGCGGCGGTAGGATTGGCTCAGATCAAACGACTGGACGATTTTCTGGACATACAAGAAAAGCACTACAATATGCTCGTAGCATCCATTGAAAATCTGGATGGGATCACTTTAAGGCGTGTGCCGGAAGGGGGCGTACAAAACTATTCCTTCCTGAATTTCTTTCTACCTACCGAAAATCAGGCAAGAAAAGCACAAAAAGAACTGGTTGCCGCCGGTGTTGATGCTTGTTTTTATTGGTTCGACAACAATTGGCACTACCATACGAAATGGGACCATCTTAAAGGCTTACAGAGCCTTGGGCCAGTTTCCGATCAGATTAAAAAAAGGATGAAACAACAAAGCGGACGAACATTTATTTCGTCTGATCACTGGATGGGCAGAACCGTGTCTTGCCTGATTAAATTAAGCTGGACGGAAGAAGAAGTATCACAGAGAGCGTCTACTCTGAGTAGTGTTTTAGCGAACGTTCTAAAGGAGGTTTAGTAAGTGACGTATTCTACGATCTCAAGGCCATAACCCACGATACCTACACGTTTTGTTTGCCCGCTGTTAGACAATACCCGCATCTTGCTGATATGAAGATCATGGAGGATCTGTGCTCCAATACCAAAATCTTTTGTATCCATATCAATTCCGGGTGCCCTCATTATTCCCTTTTCCTGGTTTTCCTTTAAGCCCTTAAGCCGATTTAATAAATTGAGGGATTCGCTGGTCTGATTGATAAATACAATAGCTCCACTGCCTTCATTATTGATGGCACGGAACATATCATCTAACTTTTGCTCTGCATTGTTGGTAAGGGTACCGAGAATATCATTATTTACCAGGGTTGAATTAATTCTCGTTAGCACAGCATCATTGCGTTTCCAGAATCCTTTAGTAAGGGCAATGTGAACCTGTTCATTGGTTGTTTGCTTATAGGCATGGAGTGTAAAATGACCAAATCTGGTCTCCACTTCAAAACATTCCATTTTAATGATCAGACTATCGTGTTGCATACGGTAAGCGACCAGATCTTCGATGGATACCAGTTTCAGATCGAACTTTTTCGCCACATCTGCTAAATGCGGTAAGCGGGCCATGGTTCCATCTTCATTTAAGATCTCAACTAGGATCCCGGCAGGTTCAAAACCCGCAAGTCTTGCAAAATCGACAGCTGCCTCTGTATGACCCGTGCGTCTCAGCACGCCTCCATTCTTAGCTCGTAAAGGGAAGATATGACCCGGCCTTCCCAAATTATGAGGTCTTGTCTCCGGATCTACCAGGGCTTTGATGGTCTTTGCCCTGTCATGTACAGAGATACCGGTGGTACAGCCGTTACCAATTAGATCTACCGAGACTGTAAATTGTGTATGATGCAGCACCGTATTGTTTTGTACCATCATGCTAAGATCTAACTCGCCACATCTTTCCTCTGTAAGCGGCGTGCAAATAAGACCCCGGCCATATTGTGCCATAAAATTGATCATCTCAGGGGTTACCTTTTCCGCGGCTGCAATGAAATCGCCTTCATTTTCCCTGTTTTCATCATCTACAACTATGATCACCTTGCCACTGCGTATATCCTCAATGGCCTCTTCAATAGTGTTTAGCTGTATTTTCTTTTCTTTTTCCACAATCATGAGGTCTTTCTTTTAAACCGTTTTCTTACTGCTTCTGCTATTATATCCCATACATGACCAAAACTCATTAGCCCCCTGTCTGCAGTAGCCCTTTTTGTTAAAATAATACCCAAAGGTAACATTATTAAGGAAGAAAGCCATGCTCCCAGAATAGGGTTTATGTTTCCTTCCTTTGCATAGTTCCCGGCAAAAACACCAATGAAGTAATATGTAAGAAAAAGGACAATAGCAATTACCATAGGTAATCCAAGTCCGCCTTTTCTAATGATGGCTCCGAGGGGAGCACCAACGAAAAACAGGATAATACAAGACAAGGCCAGAGCATATTTCTTATGAAGGGAGAGTATGTGCATGTTGTAGATCTTGTATTTATTCTGGATGTCTTGTTTCTTGCCACTTACAGAATTTACAATATTGGAAATAGCATTGGAGGCAGCGCTAATTATTTGTCCTTGTTGCCATTTTTGGTAGAGCCCCAATACATCACTTGTGGTCCTTACAGTGTCCTTCACCTTTTGATCAGGGGACATGGATACTTTCATTTTTTGGAGCTCTGCTCTGTCCGTACGCGTAGAATCTCTTTCAGAAAGAGAGACAAAGGCCCCCATCCTGGTAGTAATATTTTTGGAAAATGCCCCTAGAACGGTGAGATTATTATCCTTGATAGAGTCTATATCCTTTTTGAGTCGGGAAATATTCTTCATCTTATCTGTGCGCACATTACGTTCTTCTTCCAGATCCTGCGTATTTTCCGGGATCTCTATATTAATTGTATAGGTCTCAAAATCCGATTTTGCAAAGGGATAGCGCTTGCGCTCATCGGAGGCTTTTGGGACAAGCTCCTCATAGTAATGCCCGTCTGCCAGGACCAATTGAATGATATCGGATGCTTCGCTGCTGATGAGTTCTCCTGAGGCAGCCTTGATAACAGTGATGTTCTTTTGCAGGTTGGACTTCTTATGAATGATGACGTTTCTCAGATATTTGTCATTCTTCCCATATTTATCATCAACCTTGATGTTCATTCCTTCAAAATCGCTAAAAACACCTTCTTCAATGACCGCCGCAGGCTTTACCTTGGCAATGTTTCGTCTCAGGTTGTAGATTTTTTGTTCGGAAGCAGGGATCACCGTATTGGCGAAGTAAAACGTTACCCCTCCAAGGAAGACCACTAAAACTATTAAACTCAACATGGATCTTTGTAAGGAGATCCCGGAGGCCTTCATGGCGGCAAACTCGTAATTTTCTGCAAGGGAACCAAAGGTGAGGATAGAAGATAACAGAACGGTAAGGGGTAAGACCTTTTCAGTAAGGTTGGGCATCAGGTAAAAAAGAAACTTCCCTATGATCACTATATCCAGACCCTTCCCGGCAATATCATCAATAAATAACCATATCGTTTGAAAGATGAAAATAAACATCAGGATCACAAACGAACTTATAAAATTGTACAAAAACCGACTTAAAATGTACTGGTCTAGTATTCGCAAAGTGCTAGTTTCTTATGATGTAGTACCCTTCATCTTTATACTTGGCCTCATTAAAAGTAAATAAGGTTTTTGACAAAGGCTGATTCGTTTTAAAAGAATTAACAGTAATGGTGGTCTTGGTTCCGTTATTCCCTGTCTCTATCAACTTATAAATATGTTTGGTCTGGGCATCAATTCCCAACAAAATAGAAGCGATCTCAGAATTGGTGTCTATGGGGGTAAGTTTTACGTACTGTATCTTCCTTCCCTGAACATTCTGAAGGATATCCCAGGCGTAATTATGACCTTTTTTATAGAAGGTCAGCATTTTGGAAGGAGTTATTGTATTTTCTTCATCTGATTTATCCTCAATGGTCACTTCTTCGTTCTCAGGAACAATGGTGTATACCTTTTCACCATCGTATACCTGTTGTGAACCAAGGTAATTAAACAGGTATTTATCCCCCTGCATGGTAACGTCTCCCCGGGTTTCCTGATTGATGTTGGCCTCCGTGTTTTCGAGGGTATATTTAAATGTCACTTCAATATTGTCATACCCCTTTACTTTGTTGTAAACCTCATCCAGCAAAGCTTTAGCCTTTGCAGCATCCTGAGCATAAGAGCCCAGGGCCGTAAATATCATTAGTGCTAAAATCAATATATTTTTCATGTCTTATTTGGTTTCTTCGTTTAACATTTTATCCAGGGCATAGATATCCGGAATCAAAACCGATCTGGCTTTACTGCCTTCAAACGGCCCCACGATCCCCGCTGCTTCCAGTTGATCAATGATGCGCCCTGCACGGTTATAACCCAACTTAAGCTTCCTCTGAATTAATGAAGCCGAACCTTGTTGGGCCGTTACAATAACCTCGGCGGCATCTCTGAACAATGCGTCCCTGTCTGAGATATCATAATCAAGACCTGTGCCAGAATCTTCACCCGAATATTCCGGAAGTAAATGAGCACTTGCATATCCTCGTTGCGACCCAATATATTCTGTGATCTTGGCTACTTCCGGGGTATCTACAAAGGCACATTGTATACGGGTAACGTCATTGCCTTGCGTGAATAACATATCGCCCCTTCCTATGAGCTGGTCAGCTCCCTGAGCATCTAAAATAGTTCTGGAGTCTATCTTAGAGGTAACTCTGAATGCTATCCTGGCA
>JABDQS010000230.1 GCA_013042125.1 Eudoraea sp. | reverse complement strand
AGATACTATTTCTCCTTACATATTCTAACCTGCAACGGAATCCGGATTATAGCCAAGGTAGGGCACTTTGTATTCATTGAATTCTACATTGTAATTGGTAAGTTCTTTTAAAACAGGCTCGTAAATTTCTTTTTTAATTGGGATCTGTACCCCGGGTGTAGTGATCTTTTTATTCAGGATCAAAAGAGTTGCCATTGCAACCGGAAGTCCAACGGTCTTTGCCATTGCAGTATGCGTTCTGTTTTCTCCCAACACTACCATATTGGCGTCTATTTGTTCTTTTTTACCATCAATTTCATAACCAAATTTGTGATACATCACAATCATATCCTTGTCATCTTCCGCTAAGGTCCATTGTTCTTCAAGTATCTTTTGTAACATTTGAGCAGGTGTGGCCTTTTTAAGTGAGATGAGCTTTTTGGGATTAAAAAGATCTAATTCCACAAGCTTACTCCAGCTACTGTCATCCTGATCTATTTTAAGATAATGCCTTAATTTTAGTTCTACGGAATCTGTAGGAGAATAGGGCAGGAAAAGGTTCGTAAAGTCTCGGTAAGAGAGTTCTTCGGAATTTTCGACAATATAACTGTCATCTGTCATGCCAAGTTGTACAAACATGTTCCATGCCTTTGAAAAGCCAACTTTGCGCATAGTACCTCTATAAAGGGTTAGCGCATCTTCTAAACCATAAGCTTCCCTGTAATTCAGGGAATCGCGATTGGCATAGGCTTCAAAAGTACCGTAGCCTTTTATTTCCATGAATTCTGTACGCCGAAAGAGCTTGTGATATGGAATGTATTTATAGGTTCCTTCCTGAATGAATTTGGCTGTACCACCTTGCCCGGCTATAACAACATTTCTTGGATTCCAGGTAAATTTGTAGTTCCAGAGGTTAGTATCACTTTCAGGAGCAACCAGACCACCGGTGAAGGATTCGAACAAGAGCATTTTTCCTCCTTTATCCCTGATTCGATCAATGATCTGCATGGCACTCATATGATCTATCCCGGGATCCAGACCTATTTCATTCATAAAAATTAGCCCGGCCTTTGTTACTTCGTCATTCATTGATCTCATTTCATCACTTACGTAAGACGCAGTGACGAGATTTTTTTTAAGCAACAGGCAGTCTGAAGCAATAATAGAATGAAATCTGGTAGGGAGCATTGATACAACAATATCTGCCTGCGAAACAGCATCTTGCCTTTCCTCTGAATTGGAGATATCTAGGGTTAAGAGGTTACAGGCGCTATGTTCTTTAATATGGGCCGAAATACTATCCGTATTAAGATCTGCTATGGTTATCTGCAGGTTCTCATTCAAGGATTTCTCTAGAAAATAATCCAACATATATGAGGTAGACTTTCCAGCACCTACAACCAAAATTTTACGCGTCATTCTTATTAGTTACTTTTGATTTCAAGAAATACTAAGGTATCAATTTGTTACATTTATAAAAATACAAGGCCATGAAGTTATGAACAGAACAATTTTACTAACGGCTATTTTCTTTGGAGTACTTTCTGTCGTATTTGGAGCATTCGGGGCTCATGGATTGAAGAACATGATCAGTGAGTCTTCACTCGATAGTTATCAAACAGGGGTCACCTATCAAATGTATCACGCATTAGTGCTTTTGTGGTTGGGTTCTACAGCACTATTCACTGTTGCACAAAAAAGATGGATCTTTTACTGTTTCACTTTTGGGGTGTTGTTTTTTTCCTTCTCAATCTATTTATTGGCCACTAATGATCTAACCTCTGTTAATTTTAAAACCATAGCATTTATTACTCCTTTGGGAGGAGGATTATTAATTAGCGGATGGTTGCTAATAGGGCATCGAGTTTTAAAGTATGTAAGCTAAGACATACTCTCTTTTTTCTGATTTTTGCATCATGAATACTTCTACCCGATCTGCCAAATAGATTTTTCTAAAAGCATACGGATTAAATAACTAAAGCCTCCTAATAGGAGGCTTTTCTTTATAAGTTAAACAAGATTTATTTCTTGTTGACGCTTGTTATGTATTTCTGTAATGCCATGGTCATAGAAGGAGTTTCTGGCGTTGGCGCCTGAATGTCTATTCTTAAGCCAGCATCTGTAGCCGCGGCCACGGTAGAATTACCAAAAACCGCAATTCTCGTATCATTCTGTTCAAAGTCGGGGAAATTCTTTAAAAGTGACTCAATACCGGAAGGACTGAAAAATACTAATACATCGTAATATACATTTCGAAGGTCTGAAAGGTCACTAATTACAGTCTTATAGAAAATACCTCTTGTCCAATTGAGGTTCATTTCATTCAACATATCCGGGACCACACTCTTTAATACATCTGATGATGGCAGCAAGAATTTCTCTTCCTTATATTTTTTGAACAGAGACTTCAGATCTGAAAAATTTCGCTTCCCTACATAGATCTTACGCTTTCTATACACCACATATTTCTGAAGATAATAAGCAACTGCTTCAGACTGACAAAAGTATTTCATGGAATCGGGCACCTTAAATCTCATCTCTTCAGCTATGCGGAAAAAATGGTCTACCGAGTTTCTGCTTGTTAAAATAATAGCAGTAAAGTCTTTGAGATCTATTTTTTGCTGCCTAACCGATTTGGCTTCTACTCCTTCCACATGTATAAAAGGCCTAAAATCTACGCGCACATGCTCTTTTTCGATTAGACGCAAATATGGAGAGTTCTCCATTTTAGGTTCTGGCTGGGATACCAAAATCGTTTTGATTTTCATAGATATCAGACTTTAAGAGAGTTCACAATTATAATAATCGGGGCAATTTCAAGTGCGCAAAGGTACAAAATAAAATAGAAAAAGTAGTTGGTAAGGAACTTAAGATGCGTTTTAATTATCGTGGCCCAACCAATGATCAGGATAAGAAAAATAAGAACACTGCCAAGAATTACCACTGTCTTTGAACCTATGAAAACATATGTCAATAAAACATTGGCCAAAAACATTGCTAAACTGCTATAATTCAAATAGGAGATCTTTTTGAAAAGGATCTCAGCAATTACAGATTGATTATTAAAGATGGTACTATTACCTAATTGAATCAGGATCTTGATAAAAAGAAAAAGAAAAACAAGGCCAAGAATAAGGGCAAATAACAGGGGAGATGGCAGCACTTCATTGGGCTTATAAATGGTGACCGCCAGATATAGGAACAAGGATAAATTAAGTAATTGAAAAGCAGTAAAAAATATATGAAACCAATTCATTAAGCGATCCTTCTTGTTATAGAGAAAAATGTACTTGTTATTGAAAGGAAGTATCATAAAATTCAGAAAACGGCTATAAAAGAGGCTTTTGGCAAGCACAAGGAATATCACACTAGAAAAAATGATCAGTGTGATCCAGTCTACTTTTCCAATTTCTCTAAGTACCGGTTCCATTAGTCGAGCTTTAGTTTTTCGCCGTTCAATCCCCACGGCAGCCCATTCTCCGAGATCACAACTTTCAAATAGGCCACATTTTCTAAGGATATATCGTCGGGCAATGTAAATTCAAATTCTTGCTCCGCCATGGGCGCAATAGTATCTAAGCCCCCCCCTTTAGGTTGCGCTTTAACCTGAACTACTTCCAGAACTTGTTTGTAACTATCCATCAATGCCAGACCAAACTTTAGCTTTGCAAGGGGAATTGCAAAATTATAGGGATTTCGGACCAAAAAAGAAGGGATGCTATCTTCTTTTGAATTTGGCGTCAGGTTCAACTTTGTTCTCAGCTTTCTGTAAGATTGAAAAGGGTCTTTATAGATCCCGTAAAACAAGGTGTTGTCTGGCATTCTGAAGGAAATATCTCCATCCTTTAAGTATTTGGAAACATACAGTACTTTCTGCCCACGAACTACCTCTTCTGATTCATCTATGGAATATTGATTTTCCCGGTACCACACATCATTTAATGAAAAAGATGGATTACCGGAATAATAAGCAAACATAGGTGCCATTCGGTAAGAATTTTGAATAACAACAGGAATGTTCCCTATTTGTTTGGTAATTTTGCCAACCCAGGTTTTATTACCATGAGTCTCATAAACCACCGGGAATAGCGGTTCATACACAAGTCCGATTCTAAGAAAAAGTAAAATAGCAATATTTGCCATACCCAGGCGTGTTATCCATTTTCTGGTCCCTTCATTTTCCAACATATATTGGTATGCAAGAACAGCCATGGGAATGCAAATTACAATGATCCATTGTGTTTGCACCCTGCGTTGCAAGCTTGAAAGCAAGAAAAACAATAAGATACCATAACTAACAAATAACAAGGCCCTATTGAACAGGTCCTTCCCTTTAGATCTTAACAAGGTTTTATATATCCATGGGAAGGTAAGACCAAAAATGGCTAATAGGTTTAATATATAGCCCACTGTAAAATCAAAGAATTCATAAGGTCTGTTTGGCCTTTCAAAAAGATGATATTTGATAGACACAAAATCATTCTCATAAAGCCATAAAAAGTGAGGTGTGTAACTAAGCAGGGAGACAAGAACAGCAACCCAGGCATAAGGGTTCCTTAAAAGCTTTAAATTGGATAGCAGGACAAAGAATATCACCAAAAAGGCATGATATTTACTATACATCAAAGCAGCCATTACAATTCCCAAAATCAAAGAAATAATCAAACCGGGGGCTATAATAAATTTCTTATAGACAAATAAGAACAAGGCCGTAAAGAACAATAAAGGCGTATCTGGAAGAATTAAGAATCCATAGGCATGAATCAGCGTCATTGATAAGACCAATACAAAAAAATGCGGGACGTATTCCCGCTTTTTTGGGTTATCTATGAGTAACCACAAGAATATCATGGTGCCCACACCTAATAAACAACTCAATAATCTGATCCCTAACTCTCCATTAAAAATTGTGCTCCCCACGGAGATCAAAAAGGCCACCATGGGAGGATGATCGAAGTAGCCCCAGGCCAGATCCCTGGCATAATACCAGTAGTATGCCTCGTCAAAGATCAATTCAGTAGTTGCCGCCTGAAGAATATTCAGTACAAAAACAGCGGTCAGAAAATAAAGGAATAGTGTTGGAAACTTTTGTTTCATTCTAGGTCGAATTCACGGTAAAATTACAAATAATAGCACGTAACCCTAAGCTTATTCGAGGAAGAAAATTAAAGTATGATTTCGTTTCAGTCGCATTAAAGCACTATTTTTGTCATATTCGCCACCTCCAGATGACAGATAGTTTAGTAATTATCCCCTCCTACAACGAAATTGAGAATATTGAAGCCATTATAGATGCTGTCTTCAACCTTCCAAAGGAATTTCATGTTTTAGTGGTTGATGACAATTCACCAGACGGTACAGCTGAGGTGGTCCGTAGCATACAGGATAAATACAAAGGAAAATTATTTTTAGAGGTCAGGACAGAGAAAGCCGGTTTAGGAACTGCTTATATTCACGGATTTAAGTGGGCTTTAAATAGGGAGTATCTGTATATTTTTGAAATGGACGCCGACTTCTCTCACAGACCATCAGATCTGCCCAGGTTATACAGGGCTTGTGCCAACGGAGCAGATGTAACAGTAGGCTCTAGATACAAAAAAGGGGTGAATGTGGTGAACTGGCCTTTATACCGGGTGCTGCTTTCGTATGGGGCTTCATTCTATGTAAAGATAATTACCGGAATGCGTGTTCATGACCCAACTGCCGGTTTTGTATGTTACAAGAGGCATGTATTGGAAGCCTTAGATCTGGATGCTGTAAAGTTTATTGGATATGCCTTTCAGATAGAAATGAAGTACAGGGCACATTTAAGGAAATTTAAAATTGAAGAGGTGTCTATCATATTTACGGATCGCGAAAAAGGCAAGTCAAAAATGAGTTCTTCTATAATCTGGGAAGCTATATTCGGAGTGATTAGCATGAGAATTCGAAGTATATTCAAAATAAATGGGTTTTAGCATGAGAAAAACACTCCTGAAGAATGCAATACTAATAAATGAGGGGAAAAAATGGGAAGGAGATCTCCTGATTGAAGGTGAAAGGATCGCCAAAATCGCAAATTCCATTACTTCAGATACTGCCACCGTCATAGACATCAAAGGACATTATCTATTGCCTGGTATCATTGATGACCAGGTTCATTTCCGGGAACCGGGTTTAACCCATAAGGGAACTATTGCCACTGAGAGCCGGGCCGCAATTTCCGGAGGGATCACCACTTTTATGGAACAACCAAATACCAATCCCCAAACCACCACAATACTTAAATTGGAAGAGAAATTTGCGATGGGGGCCGAGTCCTCCTTCGCCAACTACTCTTTTCTTTTCGGCGGAACGAATGACAACCTCGAGGAACTAAAAAAATTGGATAGGAACGCCTGTTCGGGAGTAAAACTTTTCTTAGGATCTTCCACCGGAAATATGCTTGTAGATAATGAGGTAGTATTAGAACAGATTTTTAGTAATACCGAGATGGTTATTTCTGCCCATTGTGAGGACGAAACCACCATTAAGCAAAACCTAAGTGCCTTTAAAGAAAGGTACGGGGAGGATATTCCAATAAAAAGCCATCCCTTGATACGAAGTGAGGAAGCGTGCTACCTGTCTTCTTCAAAGGCTGTGGCCCTTGCACGAAAAACTGGTGCCAGGCTTCATGTATTTCACCTGTCAACCGGTAAAGAACTTTCCTTGTTCCAAAATGATATCCCCCTGGAAGAAAAGAAAATAACCGCAGAGGTGTGTCTTCATCATTTATGGTTCTCAGAGGAGGATTATGAAAAATATGGAACGCAGATCAAATGGAATCCGGCCGTAAAAAAGGCCAGTGACAGGGAACAACTTTGGCAGGGACTTTTAGATAACCGAATTGATGTGTTAGCGACAGATCATGCGCCTCATACACTGGAAGAAAAAGATCAGAAATATTTAAAAGCTCCATCGGGCGGACCTTTGGTACAGCACGCCTTGCCTGCAATGATGGAGAAAGTACTGGAAGGGAAGATCAGCATTGAAACGATGGTAACCAAAATGTGCCACAATCCATCTATCTTGTTCCAGATAAAGGAACGCGGTTACTTAAGGGAAGGATATTTTGCAGATCTGGTAGTAGTTAATCCTGAGGCACCTTGGGAAGTGAACAAGAGCAATATCTTATACAAGTGTGGTTGGTCCCCTTTTGAAGGGACCAGGTTTAATTCAAAGATCACTCACACTTTTGTAAATGGCCATTTGGCTTTCAACAATGGAAAATTTTCAACAGAGCGGCACGCCAAACGCCTAACATTTAACCGAACATGAAAAAACTGGTCCTCTTTTTATTGGTTTTAGTTATTGGCACATCTTGTGTGGAAAAGATCATTAAAAAACCTGATGATCTCATACCCCGGGAAAAAATGACCCAATTACTTTATGACCTTGCAATACTAAATGCTGCCAAAGGCACTAATTCTGCAATACTTGAAGTGCATTTCGATTCGCCTACCTATTTTCTCTTTGAGCAATATGGTGTTGATAGTCTGCAATTTGTACATAGTGATATCTATTATGCCTCTCAACCTTTATTGTATGAAGCAATTTATAAAGAGGTTGCCGCCAAATTAGAAAAAGAAAAGAACGAGATTGAAGAGGCTAGAAAGAAGGTCAATGATAGTTTAGCCGCAAGATCGAGGAAATTAAGAGACAGTATATCAGAGTAAAGGATCCTCAAAAGAATTTATGATACCTCTTTTTTAGAATACCGCAGGAAAAATCAATGCACTTTTCCATATTCTCAAAATTAAAATCCAGGGTTTTTTC
Source organism: Eudoraea sp. (assembly GCA_013042125.1). Classification (GTDB taxonomy): domain Bacteria; phylum Bacteroidota; class Bacteroidia; order Flavobacteriales; family Flavobacteriaceae; genus Muriicola. The sequence goes on along the minus strand of JABDQS010000230.1, from coordinate 9,931 downwards.
CAATTTCTGAGAACTATAAAGTTGCCTTTTGCGCAGAGATTTGACTGTATTTTTAGTGAGTTTACGCCTTGCTCTCAGGAAATGATGACGGAACCAATCTATTCTCCACCCTGTTTCCAAAACCCAAAAAGGAATCTTTTTTGTAGGAACCCTAACCCCGAAAGATGTAGCTATCATGGTAAACAATTCCTTATAGCTCATATTTCTTGCAATTGCGATATATCTCTCATTATAGATTTCCAAACGCATCAATTGGGTCATTATCGCAGCAACATCGTTTACGGAAACAAAACCTGTTCCTCCAGGAAAATAAGCACTCATTCCTTTGGCAGCATTCTTAAATAGCCGGAGACTTCCATGATCCCAATTTCCCGGGCCAATAATAATACCGGGATTAACGATCACCACCTTCAGCCCTTCCTGCGATCCTCTCCAAACTTCCATTTCTGCCCTGTGTTTTGAAAGCGCATAGACACTTTTTTCAGTTTCCAGCCATTCATTCTGCTCGGTTACTTTAGATCCATCGAGGGATTTTCCAATGGCAGCAATAGAACTGGCATAACATAATTTTTCAATTTTATGAGCTATGCACAGATTCACAACGTTGGCCGTACCTTCTACATTGATTTTTTTTAAGGAATCCCATGCTGCAGGATTAAATGAGATCAATGCTGCTGTGTGATAGACATGGGTTACACCAACAAAAGCTTCCTCAAGAGACGGTATATCCGTGATATCTGCTTTAACCCAGGTAATTTTATCAAAATATCCAGAAACATTATCAGTATAATATGAAAAAATGGTCCTCACCTCCTTAAGTGTACCTTCCGACCTGTAAATTGCTTTTACAGGTATTTCTTTTTGCACCAATCGCCATAAGAGATGTGAACCTAACAATCCGGTACCTCCTGTTACTAAAATCATGGTCCTAAAGTACTCAAATCCTATCGATATATTTACCAGACCAACCTTTGGCTCATAGGTATTTCTTCTATCTTTGCAAGGTTCGAAGAAAATTATACTCGATGGAATCAAATTTTGTTGCAGAATTAAGATGGAGGGGTATGTTGCACGATGTCATGCCCGGTACAGAAGAACACCTTTTATCCGGGATGCAAACTGCCTATGTGGGGATAGATCCTACGGCCGATTCCCTGCATATAGGACATTTGGTTGGAGTTATGATGCTCCGGCATTTTCAATTAGCAGGTCATAAACCTTATGCTCTCATTGGAGGGGCAACGGGAATGATCGGAGATCCTTCAGGAAAATCTGCAGAACGCAATTTACTCGATGAAACTACCTTGCGATTAAATCAGGAAGCGATCAGAGAACAACTGTCTCGTTTCCTGAACTTCGATTCTACCTCAGATAATGCTGCGGTATTAGTGAATAATTATGACTGGATGAAGGACGTTTCTTTTCTCGATTTTATCCGGGATGTGGGAAAACATCTTACGGTTAATTATATGATGGCAAAGGATTCGGTCAGAAAAAGACTGGATCCGGATGCCAAGGAAGGAATGTCATTCACAGAATTCACCTATCAACTTGTACAGGGGTATGATTTCCTTTATCTCTATCAAAATTATAATTGTACCCTGCAAATGGGTGGCAGTGACCAGTGGGGTAACATTACCACAGGAACAGAATTGATTCGGCGCATTGGAGGAGGAAAGGGATTTGCCTTAACCTGTCCACTTATTACAAAGGCAGATGGTACTAAATTTGGCAAAACCGAAGATGGAAATGTATGGCTGGATGCACATAGAACTTCTCCTTATAAATTTTATCAGTACTGGTTAAATACCTCCGATGCAGATGCAGAAAAATATATTAAGATATTCACCTTTATTTCAAGAAAAGAGATTGAAGAACTGGTTGAAGAACATACAAAGGCCCCTCATTTGAGAACTTTACAGAAGCGTTTAGCGGAAGAGATCACAGTGATGGTTCACTCTAAAGATGATCTGGATAATGCTCAAATGGCCACTACCATACTCTTTGGTAAATCTACCTCAGAAGATCTGAAAAAATTAGATGAATATACATTTCTTGAGGTATTCGAGGGGGTGCCACAGGCCACCGTTTCCAGGAAAGATCTGAATGACGGGCTAGACATGATTGCCGCGCTTTCTGCAAAGACAGGGTTCTTAAGTTCCAATGGGGATGCAAGGAGGGAACTGAAGCAAAATTCTATCTCGGTAAATAAGGAAAAGGTAGCAGAGGACTTCCTGATTAAAGAATCGGATCTTATTAAAGATCGCTATGTGCTTCTTCAACGCGGCAAGAAGAATTATTTTGTGTTAGTGATCGAGTAGGCTATAAATACTGGCTCATAGTACCATTAAATTGCAACCTCGTACGTCTGCGTGGTCAAAACGACCTAGAATTTCAAACCCGCCATCCTCTCTAATTTTCCCGAGATCCTGGGTAGCCAGAAAGGAACAGGAGTAAAAATTGGCAAGGTCAATGATATTGATACCCCCAGACCTGCCCTCAGGATGCCAACTTAGTGGGTCCTCTGTATCTCTGACTAAAACTTTCATCCACGGAGGTGTATAAAAGATGCCATTGCCTTTGGAATAAGCTTGGGACAGCAATTCTGTCATACCATATTCAGAATGTACAGTGTTAACTCCAAATCCCGATTTTATCTTTTTGTGCAGCTCTTCTCGTATAAGTTCCTTCCTCCTGCCTTTCATGCCTCCCGTTTCCATAATAACAGTATTTCTTAATTGGAAGGAATATGTCTCAGCCATATCGAGCAGGGCGAAGGAAACACCGATCAGTAAGACCTTAACACCTTGGTTATCCAAACGAGCTAGTCTCTCTGCCAGAACATCTCTGTTTTCCAAATAAAAACCACTCTCCGGATGATCACTTTGTTGGATAAGATCATTTACCATATATACCAAAGACGATCCCTCCCTTTCTAAATAAGAGGGTAGTAAAGCTAGAATACAATACTCCTTTACATTACCGTAAAACAATTCAAATCCTTTCCGAAAACTTTGTTCATACAAAGATATTTCGGGCACATGATGTTTAGATGGTCTACTCCCGGTAGTGCCACTGCTGCTAAAGACAATAGAGGCAGTTTTGGTAGTGCTTAGCACCTGCTTGGTTCTAAAGAATTCGATGGGTAAAAATGGAATATTCTCTATACACTTCACTTTGGATACAGCAACGCCTAGGAAGTCGCAAAAATCTTGATAGACCTTATTATTTCTATATTGATAATTGAAAACCTCAAGTGCTTTGGAAGAAAATTCTTGACTGTCATTAATGTCTGAAAAGCGTATTGGGTCCATTGGGAAATGTACTCCTGCAAAAATAGGTAAAATAAGAACCCATTGGGGAAGGCCGTTTAATTGAGTAAGGTAGTATAGGTACTTTATTTAACAACCAATTTCCGGGTCATGACTTTTTGCCTTTCCGTTACCTGCAAGACATACACTCCGGGAACCAATTGAGAAATGTTCAGAGTATTTGTTGAGATTCTATCTGTAAGGACCACTTCACCCAAAACGTCGTAGACAGTAATGATCTTGATATCATTGAAATCTGAGGTAATATACACAGCATCACCGTAAACAGGATTAGGGTATAATTTAAAATTGGGGATCTCCGGTGAAAAGGTGGAAGGCGAGGAAGCTTTGTCCTGCGCAAAACCCAATACAGAAATGAACAAAAAAGAGGTTAAGTAGAGTATTTTCATCAATATTGATTTGGGATCAATACTTAAAAATAGGTCAAGGCCTCAGGAATACATAGAATTTGTTGTGAACTAAATGAATTTGTAGGTGAAAATTTTATAGAATGTATTTTGTCGATAAAATTAATCTTTTCATCGATAGAAACAATTTACAAATATGGAGATACTGAGCGGTTAACTTATGGAGATTGAAACTATTTTATAATCAGTTTACGAGTGGCTACCTTGTTTTTTTCGAAAACTCGCAGCACATATACCCCGGCATCCAGTTCAGATAAATTGAGTTCTTTACCCAGAATGGTTGTTTCAATGACCAAAGTACCTAGAACATCAAAGATCAATACTTTTTTGGGGGCATTGGCCTCGGTCTCAATATAAACTTTACCGCTAACAACAGGGTTGGGATACAAGGTAAAACCGGCAATGTCTCCCGGATTACCCTGCTTATCCTGTGCAAGTCCGGTGGAGAAAACCAATAAAAAAGCAAGTAGGTAGAAGTGCTTCATACAGAAGGGGTTACAGAAATCTGTAAACAAATATACTTGTTTTAATAATTCAAAGTCCTCAGAAGGTCTATTCAGGTTAAGAAAATCGATGAAATGCATCTTTATTAACATATAAAGCATCAATCATTCTATTTTTTGAATGTTTTTTGTGAAATCTGCTTAAAAAAGTATCTTCCAAAGGTCCTTGGGGAATCCAGACCTATGTTATAAAATTGTTATGTTCGTTAATTCAGGAGGATGTACTCAAGGAGTCTCCTATTTATTTATACTTTTGAAAGGATCACTAAATATGTAACCGATGAAGAAGCAAGACATCCGAATTCTCCTGGTTGATGATGAGCCAGATATCCTGGAGATTTTGAAGTATAATTTAACTTCAGAAGGTTACAAAGTATCTACCGCAAAAAATGGAATGGAAGGGGTGGAGAAAGCGAAGAAAAAAAAGCCTCATCTGATCATTTTAGATGTTATGATGCCTGAGATGGATGGAATTGAAGCCTGTGAAAAAATTCGAAAAATAGAAGGGCTCCAGGATACTATCATAACATTTCTTACTGCCAGAGGAGAAGACTATTCTCAATTGGCCGGTTTCGATGCCGGGGCAGATGATTATATTACCAAACCAGTAAAACCCAAGGTTTTGATGAGTAAGGTAAAAGCATTGTTAAGACGACTTAAAGAATCCGAAGAACCGCAGTTGGAGATCAAGAAAGTTGGTAACATTGTCATCAATAGAGAAGAATACAAGGTGGTGAACAATGGAAAAGAAATTATTCTACCCCGAAAGGAATTCGAATTATTATCTCTTTTAACCTCAAAACCAGATAAGGTATTTAAGCGAGAGGTTATTCTGGATAAGGTATGGGGGCAGGAAGTGGTTGTTGGGGGCCGCACTATAGATGTTCATATACGAAAATTACGAGAAAAGATTGGCGATCACCATTTCAAAACTGTTAAGGGTGTGGGCTATAAGTTTGTATTGTAATGGCCATTGAACTAAGGAAATCCTATAAGTTTGCTTTCAAATCATCCTTGTATATATCGGTTATCCTCACACTTTTCATTCTGGGAGCTGCTTACCTTGCAGAGCTTTGGGAATTTTGGCCATTCATTATCTTAATTGCACTTCTGATCTTTGGTATTTCTTTTATCATTATTCAAATTAGGGTAGAAAAATTTATCTATCGACGTATCAAAAAAATATACGACGATGTAACCCTTCTAGAATCAACTTCTTTTGCGTCAGGGCCAATTACCACAGACATGGCCACACTTACTGAAGAAATAGAGAAGTTTGCAAAAGACAAACGAATCGAGATCGATACTCTGAAGATACGGGAAGAGTACAGGAAGGATTTTTTGGGAAATGTATCTCACGAACTCAAGACACCCCTATTCACTGTTCAGGGCTACCTTCTTACACTACTGGACGGAGCCATGGAAGACAAAAAAGTTAGAAAAAAATATCTTCAGAGGGCTAATAAAGGCGTAGAACGACTTATCTACATCGTAAAAGATCTTGATCTTATAACCAAGTTAGAAGTTGGCGATCTGAGTTTGGATCTAAGCAGTTTTGATATCATTGAACTTATCAGGAATGTCTTTGATCTTTTAGAAATGAAAGCCAGCAAAAGGAATATTAGTCTCACTTTCGACATGGACTACAATACCCCAATTTATGTCTGGGCAGATCGTGACAAGATTCAGCAAGTAATTACGAATTTGGTCGTTAACTCCATAAAATATGGTCTTCCGGATGGCACTACAGAGATCAGTGTTGAAAACCTTATCAAGAATAAAGTCATTGTTCGCGTAACAGATAATGGGGAAGGAATTTCCGAATCACATTTACAAAGGATCTTTGAAAGATTTTACAGGATCGATAAAAGTGGAAGTAGAAAAGAAGGAGGATCTGGTCTGGGTCTATCAATCGTTAAACACATAATTGAGGCCCACGGTGAAAAGATCTACGTTGAAAGTGCGGAGGAGGTAGGATCTGAATTTTCATTCACTCTTGAAAAATCGAAGAAACAGTCGGCCTAATTTACCCCTCATCTTACTAAATCCTTAGCTTTGTGTTGAACCAATTCCTGAACCTCAGTGGGGAGTAAAAACAAATTAAAACGATTTAAGGAGAACGAGACCTTTGAGAATGTCGTCCAACCTCGAAGGGATGACGTGCTTGCCGGCACTTTTTCCTTAAAGGGTAAGTGGGCATCATTTTTCGGAAATACAAATCCCATAGTTCTTGAGCTTGGTTGTGGAAAAGGAGAATACACTATTGGATTGGCAAAACTATATCCTGATAAGAATTTTATAGGAATAGACATTAAAGGGGCCCGCTTATGGCGAGGTGCTAAGACGGCCCTGGAGAATTCCCAGAAGAATGTAGCCTTTTTAAGAACGCAAATATCGTTGATCGATAAACTTTTTGCGCCAGATGAAGTGTCGGAAATATGGCTCACCTTCCCTGATCCACAAATAAAATACAAACGAACCAAGCACCGACTAACCAATATTGAATTTTTGGAGAAATATAAGAGCATTCTTAAAAAAAACGGGATAGTTCACCTAAAAACAGATAGTGAATTTATGCATGGTTACACCTTAGGACTTCTACAAGGCCTGGGATTTGAGATTCTTTACGCCAATCATGATGTCTACAGAAATGAAGGTAGCCCAAAGGAAGTTCTGGAGATACAGACCTTTTATGAAAATCAGTATCTTGAGAGAGGAAAACCAATTACCTATTTGAAATTCAGGATCGCAGCTGTATGACCCATCTACTCATTCTATTTTTTGTGACCTTTTCGGCAGCCTTTATGGCTACGGTTCCACCCGGGCTCCTGAATATGAATGCTGCTAAAACGAGTGTGGAAAAAGGCAAGAATAATGGCATTATTTTTAGCCTTGGAGTTTCTACAATGATCATGATGCAAGCCTATATTGCAGTGCTCATTTCAAAATTTCTTTACAATAATCCTGAGATCATAGATCTATTAATGAAAATAGCACTTGGGATCTTTGCCTTCTTTGCTGCCTACTTCTTTATAATGGCCAAGAAAATAAAGCCGAATAAGATTCGGATAGTAAAAATGAGTAAAAAGAATAGCTTCTTTAAAGGGATGCTATTGGCAGCTCTCAATTTATTGACGATCCCTTATTACAGTGGACTGAACGTAATGTGGAATGCATCGGGCTGGATCAAATTCCAGATATGGGATATTGCTACCTTTATTCTGGCAGCTGGCAGTGGTACTTTTACGGTCCTCTATTTGTACACCTTCTATTTTAATAAGTTGGAATTAAAAACCAAAAATTTCTCTAAGAGCTCCAATTATGTTCTAAGTGTTCTTATGGTTATTTTATTGATCATCACGGTTATTCGTTTATTTTACAGGAACCATGGATTATAAAAAAGAACACTTTTTTGAAAAGGTCTATGAAATTGTGAAACAAGTGCCATATGGCCGGGTTACCTCCTATGGGGCAATTGCCAGATATCTCGGTTCAGCAAGAAGTGCCCGGGTGGTAGGTTGGGCCATGAATAATGTTGGGGACCGTGAAACAGTTCCTGCACACCGTGTCGTCAACAGAAATGGTTTGCTTACAGGCAAACATCATTTTCAAGGCACTCAACTAATGCAACAATTGCTGGAAAATGAAGGAATCTTAGTTAGGAATGATCAGATCCTCGATTTTAAAAAGCACTATTGGGATCCCTTGAAAGAACTTGGTGAACCATTATAGAATGTTGCTTAATTAGGGGTCGGATTATCAATAAACCAGGGGTATGATCCTATAAGTCATTTCCATTCAGATCTTTCCAAATCTCAGCATGAAGTCCTATCTTTGATGTTTAGAATCATTTTACATTAACCTTAGGGCATTTCCTGATGAAATTAAATAAAAACGACATTTTAGAAGCACTTCAAACCATCTCTGTACCCGGTGAAGGACAGAATATGGTAGAAAGCGGTGCCGTAAAGAATATACAGATCTTTGGAGATGAGGTCGTGGTGGATATTGTCATCAGGAACCCGAGTTTACAAGCTCGAAAAAAAGCAGAGGTTTCCATTCTTCAAACTATTCACAGGAAGGTCTATGAGAAGGCGAAGATTACGGTAAACCTACAAGTAGAAGCTGCTACTCAGTCCAAGGTGAATGAAATTAAAGGTAAACCCATTCCCGGCATTCAAAATATCATCGCGGTTGCTTCCGGAAAAGGAGGGGTAGGAAAATCTACTATCACAGCCAACCTGGCAGTAGCCCTATCAAAAATGGGTTTTAAAGTGGGTATTCTTGACGCCGATATCTATGGCCCTTCCATCCCTATTATGTTCGATGTGGCCATGGAAAAGCCACTAGCTGTTGAAGTAGATGGAAAATCAAAAATGAAACCGGTTGAAAATTACGGACTTAAAATATTATCCATAGGATTTTTTACACAACCAAGCCAAGCGGTTGTATGGAGGGGACCGATGGCTGCAAAGGCCCTGAACCAGATGATCTTTGATGCCCATTGGGGAGAATTAGATTTTATGCTCATAGATCTTCCTCCGGGAACCGGGGATATCCATCTCAGTATTATGCAATCATTGCCGATTACTGGAGCTGTAGTGGTAAGTACCCCTCAGGAAATCGCATTAGCAGATGCCCGTAAGGGTGTAGCCATGTTCGAACAAGAGGCGATCAATGTACCTGTACTGGGTATCGTGGAAAATATGGCCTATTTTACACCAGAGGAATTACCGGACAACAAATATTATATTTTTGGCAAAGAAGGCGCTAAACATCTTGCAGAAGATATGGGCGTGCCTCTATTGGGAGAAATACCCCTGGTTCAAAGTATACGGGAAGCAGGAGATGCTGGCAGGCCTGCTGCCATGCAAACTGGTACCGTCCTGGAAACGGCTTTCCAGGAGATGACCAAAAATGTGGTTCAGGAACTTGTACGGAGAAATAAAAGTTTACCGCCTACCGAGGCTATAAAGATTACCACCATGGCTGGATGCGCTGCGGTTAAAAAGAAAGTATAATGACTTCAGAGGAACTACGAAAAAAAGTGGAAATAGCACTGGATGAAATTCGTCCCTTTTTACAAAGTGACGGCGGCGATATTTCGCTGGTTTCTATTGAAAACGACAAATCAGTAAAAGTGCGGTTGGAAGGCAATTGTGTTGGCTGTAGCGTTAATCAGATGACCTTGAAAAGTGGTGTGGAAATGACCATTAAAAAGCACGTACCTCAAATAGAACAGGTTATCAATATTGAATAATTTGTTCTATTGCTTTCTGAAGAATCTCCTTCAGTATCACACGTTTACCTTAGATCCTGGCCTGGTATGTGAAAAGGTTGTAATAACGTCCTTCTTTTGCGATTAGCTCATCGTGTTTTCCATGCTCCACAATACGCCCTTCTTCAATAACCAATATTTGATCTGCACGCCGAATAGTGCTTAATCTGTGGGCAATAACAAAAGTGGTTCTTCCCTTTGTCAATGCCGCTAAACTTTGTTGAATGAGTCCTTCACTTTCAGTATCTAGGTTGGAGGTAGCCTCATCCAGAATAAGAACCCTCGGATCTGCTAAAATGGCCCTTGCAATAGCAATACGTTGTCTTTGCCCTCCTGACAGTTTAATACCCCTTTCACCGATCAGGGTATCTAAACCCTCTTCAAACCGATCCGTAAATTCATTTACATATG
>JABDQS010000223.1 GCA_013042125.1 Eudoraea sp. | reverse complement strand
GGCCAGGGCTGGTCATCCGGATCCTGTGTTAGCAATACCCTGTACTTTCCATTGCTACTAATAAAAGTTTCAATAGCGATGACCTTGCCTCCGTAAGTACCGTAAGAAACATTGGGCCATCCACTAAATATAATAGCCGGCCATCCATCGAACTGAATCCTTACTTTTTCACCAATGTGGATCAAGGGAAGGTCCAGGGGGGCCACAAAGGTTTCTACGGCCATAGCGTATTCTGAAGGCATGATGCCAACCAACTTATCTCCTTCCTTAAAGGTTTCACCTATTCCTGCCTGCAGTGCTTTATTGATATATCCGCTTTGAGGTGCACGGATATAATACATCTGACTGCGGATCTCGTAATTGGTATATTCATTCTCGAGCTTAGTAACCTGTGCTTCAGAATCGAACTGATTAGATTGGGCTGTAAACATATCACTCTCGGCCTTGGAGATCTTATCGGTATACTCTGCCCGTACCCTGTTGATCTCAACGGTGGCATTAATAATTTCATTCCTGGCTGCCAGTAGTTTATTCTGCTGTGAGATTAGTTTAGCCTGTGTTTCCTGTAGTTTAAGCCTTTTCTCTTCAACATCTGTCACGGCCTTTAGTCCTTCTTCTTCTAATTTCTCAACCCTGTTAAACTGTCTTTCAGCGATAGTCAAGTTAGTTTTGGCAGCTTCCAGGTCTATACTATCACTTTGTACTTTTAAATTGGCTTGAAGTAACTTGTTCCTAGCTTGTTCTAATTTTAATCTACGTTCGTTGTTCAGAGCACTAACCTGAGAATTAAGGGCCTTGACCTTTCCTTGATAGGAGGTGACCGCCATTGACTTTGCTTTAATTTGGTCTCCGGTCCTCGCTATTAAATTGGGATCAAAATATTCATTTTTTATTTCCGAAATATAAAGAATGGTATCTCCTTTTGTTACAAAATCTCCTTCCTGCACATACCACTTTTCAATTCTGCCGGGGATGGGAGATTGTATGGTCTGCGGACGATGCTCAGGATTTCTGGTGGTAAGATATCCTTTCCCGGAAATGGTTTGGGTCCAGGGCAGGAAAAGAACGATGAATCCAATGAGGGTAAACACCAACAAAAAGCGATTAAAATGTTTATAATGCCTTGAGTGAAAAACTTTTTGAGAAGACTTAAATCTCAAAAGATCTACCTGCTTATTGAGTTTATTTGGTGAAATATTCAACATAACTATTAACTTTCTTTAATGATTTCCCCTTCCTTTATGGTAATGATCCTCGTACAACTTTTTGTCCATCGCGGGTTCTGACTTACCACAACCAATGCCCAGGGATTCTTTCTGTCTGCAAGGAAATCCATGATCCTTTGGGCTTCAGCAGGATTAAAATGATCTAATGGGTCCTTTAAGATCAACAACCGGGGCTTTCTAACAATACTTCTTGCCAGAACGATCTTTTTAGAGATCACGTACGGAATTTGCTGACCCTCCGGATAGAGCATTGTTTTAAGGCCTTTTGGTTGTTCCTTTACAAATTCGGTAAGACCCGCTTTATCCAAAGCCCAATAAATATCTTCTTCACTTACAGATTCATCCCCAAAGGAGATATTTTCAAGAATACTACCTTCAAATGGTGACTCTTCCGTTAAAGATTGACCTACATGCGACCTATAGTAATTTAGGTTAATTGAGGACAATGATACATTGTTGACATAGATAGCGCCGGCATCTGGCTCCAGAATACCCGCCATAAGTCTTAGTAAGGTTGACTTGCCGGATCCACTATCGCCCTTAATTAATATCGTACAGCCAGGGGTTATCATTAGCGACAGATTTTTAATAACATATTTGTTGGTACCGGGCACCTTGTAATCAAGATCCTTCAATTCCACATCGAAAGGATCATTTTCTCCAAACGGGTGTTCTCCCTCTTGTGGTTCCAGGTCCTTGTCAACCACCTGACCCAGTTTTTCGAGCGATGTAAGAAGATCGTAAAATGTTTCCAATCCCAGGATCAATTTTTCAACACTATTGATCACCAAAAGAATGATGATCTCCGCTGCAACAAACTGGCCGATATTCATTTCCTGATTCAATACCAGGATTCCTCCAATCAGAAGGAGGCCAACCGTAACAAGTACTTTAAAGCCGATCATTTGAATGAACTGTATCACCAGAATTCTAAAATGACTTTCACGTGCCTCGAGATACTTCTCCACCAAAATATCATTCTTATCCATCGCGAGACTTGTCTTGCCAGAGAGCTTAAAACTAATGATAGATCTGGCAACCTCCTGTAACCAATGAGCTACCTTATATTTATTCTCAGATTCATCCAGGGAGGTATCTAATCCCTTTTGTGCCGTAAACTTAAAGACAAAGTAGATCAGTAATAATAGCAGGAAACCATAGATTATAAAGAATGGATGATAAAAGGATAGCAGTATCAATCCAAAAATGATCTGTAGTAAGGCCGCCGGGAAATCTATCAATATCTTTGCCAGCCCCTTCTGTACTGTTAGGGTATCAAAGAATCTGTTAGCCAGTTCCGGCGGATAAACATTGCGAAGCTCCCTCAACTTAATCTTTGGAAAGCGATAGGCAAACTCAAAGGAAGAGCGGGTAAATATCTTTTGCTGTATGTTTTCAATAATCCTGATCTGCATGAGCTGTAAAATTCCCACGAAGGCAACGCCAAGGGTTACCAGAATAACCAGCACAATCCAGGAGGTGCTGATCTGAGCACCCTGAATTAAGTTGATGATAGCCTGTATCCCCAATGGAAGTGAGAGATTCACCAACCCTGCGAAAATGGCATAGTAAAATACCTGAAAAACGTCTCTTTTATCTAATTGGAGCATTCCTAATAAACGTTGCCAGGCAGTAAGTACGGTCTTAGCCATTTGTGTTAGGTTTTAAAGAATTAAAAACTAAATGTGTAAAGTATTCGGTAGGGGATATTTGTTTATTACAGTCGGTCAGAGAAGGAAAATGCTGCGCCAGGAAATATTGGTGCAGTGTCCCCTCCAAAACCGTACTGGAAAGACTTACCGGAAAAGGGTAGTCCTGATCAATGTGTTCGATCATTTCACTGATCCGTAATACCATCCTCTTATAGATCTCAAAATATCCTTCTTTATTCTCAGTATCCACTTCTTTTGTTAGGTAGGATTTGGAATATTCATTTATAATTATATTATTTAGCAAGACCTCATTTATATGAGAAAAGGATGTGTCCAAAACTACCGGCTTGGTTATGATCTCTATGGCCTTTTGTAATCGCTCTTTTGGGTCGGAAATACTATTTGTGGCGAAGACCAACTGATATTCCAACCAACCCCAATACCAGGAGGTCAGATACAGTAATAATTTGTGTTTATTCTCAAAATAGCGGTAAATAGAACTTTCATTAGAACCGATCCTGATTCCTAACTTTTTGAAGGTAAATGCCTCAAAACCTATTTCGTGGATCATGAGTATACTGTGTTCCACGATCCTCTTTCCAAGATCAGAAGATTCGGGATCCTTCAAATAGGTCTTTTTGTTTACTTCGATCTTTATGGTTTGTAGTAAATGCTTCATAGCCATTTTATTTAAAGGCACAAATATAATAGTATTACTATCATATCTTAATAGTTTAACTATTTTTTAACAGTAGTATTACTTGATATATTAATAATTACATTATATTTTTGTGCAACTCCATTAAAAACAAGACTATGATTTTAAAAAGATTGTATTTCGGAATATTTTTTTGCTTGTGCGCTGTTACCTACGCCCAAGAAGGACAACAAGTTCCTATTCAGGAAGGTACCATACTAACTATCGCCCAACCTACTTCGGCAGAATACCAGCATATTCATTTTCCAAGGAAGAACTTCATTATAAAAAGAGGCGGAATAGCTGATATGAAGTCTGTTCTGGGAAAGGAAGTTGAAGTAGTTGCTTTCTCTTATACCGATGATGGCGAAACCCAGGTTACCCTGAAAAGAACAGATGGGAAGAAATTTTTCAGAAATTTTAAAACCGTTGATGCTCATTTAGAAGACGCTCTTTCCTCTGGTGAACTTATAAAATAAACTTTGTTCTCTGATACCGGTGTTGCCTTCCCTTTATTAAAGGGACTGGCAGGCCGGTTATTTTGTTATACCCCAAATAGCCGAGCTGATTTCTATCAATAATCTTCATACCAGTGAAACTTTTCACTGATAATAGTATCCTTTTCTTTTTTTACATAATTCAAATAGGCTTCGGCAATTGGTGAAAATTTCTTTGATGAAAGCCAGATCAGGTTCCAGGAAGTACTTATGGGTAATCCCTTAACAGGAAGAATCTGCAATGAACCATTGTTGAGTTCATTTTTCAGCCCGATAATAGGCATAACTGAATATCCCAATCCGGCTATGACGGCCTGTTTTAATGCTTCATTGGAGGTTAATTGCATCATCTTACCTGTTTTGATCCCGTTAGCCTGAAGGAAATCTACCATAGCTTTCCGGGTCGCTGAACCTTTTTCTCGGAAAATAAAAGGAAGCTTTTTAAAGTCGGATTTATTAATTTTCTGACCTTTTTTAACAGGAGACCGACTCCCTACCAAATACAGTTTATTCTTCATCAGTGTCACCTTCTCAACCTGAAACTGCTCCGGGAGCACTGAAACCAGGGCAAAATCTACCGCGTTCTTTTCCATGCTGGATATCACACCCGCTTTGTTGGTCACATCCATTTGCAGGTCAACGCCTTCGTGCTCCCTCATAAAATCTGAGAGGAAGTATGGCATCACATATTTAGCCGTTGATACAATTGATATACGCAAGGTCCCTACCAGATGTCCTTTAAAAGCTTTTGATCTGTAGCGAATGGCCATCACCTCATTGAGAACTCGCTCACTTACTTCTGCAATCTCATTACCAAATTCTGTAATATACAACTGGCGGCCAATGACCTCCGTGAGGGGAATATCAAACTGATCCTGAAGTTTTTTTAATTGGATTGAGACCGCCGGTTGGGTAAGATGTAAAATTTCGGAGGCCTTGGTAATACTCTTGGTTTCTGCCACGGTTTTAAAGATCCGTAATTGCTGCAGGGTATAATTCATAACTTTTATTTATGTATTACATATTAAATATAAATAAAAATAATTCAATTATTCTGTGGACTTTTGTCAAAGTTTTAAAAAACAGATCAAATGACCCTTATTTCAGTTGCAAAAAAAATGGAACAGGTCCGAAAATCTCTAGGCAAGGCCAAACATATACAAATCAATAAAACAATATAATATGCAAACCTTAAAATCACTCTTATTAGTTCTTTTAGGCCTTACATTCCTTCTGGGTTATATAGCGCTCTCTGATCAGCACAACTTTCTCTTTGCAGATACCCTGATTCCCGTTGGCTTTATCCTGATCTGTATTACATTTTTACGCCTAGGAACCATAAAAAAGTAAACGTTTAATCTTTAAAATTAGATCGATATGAAAATTCAAACTACTGAAACAAAAAAAGAACAAGCAACCATTAAATTGGTGCAAGGAACCTATACCCCAGCTGAAGCAGCTGACATCCTTTTTTCACTGATAGGAGACAAGATCAAATTCCACAATCTTCAGATGCTTAGTTTGCAGGAGCGTTTTGGAATTGAATCGGTTCACTCCGAGCACCGGATCAAGGAACTAAAAGCTGCGAAAATACAGGCTAAGGACCTCATCCTGCAGGCTAGGGATGCCGGGTACACTATGCAAATTGAAGGAGACGTAAAAATTAGTTTTCTATCTAAAGAAAAATAAGTCCTTTTTTTGAAGGTAACAATTGACTGACGCTATGGATCTGCACCTTTTGGTAGATAATTTAACAAATCCTGCCTTATTGTTCTTCTTTTTCGGAATCCTGGCTGTCCAGCTTAAAAGCGATCTTGAGATCCCTGCCAGTTCTTCCAAGTTCATCTCCCTCTACCTTTTATTTTCGATCGGCTTTAAAGGAGGACTCGAACTATCCCATAGCGATCTTGACATGGAGATCCTCTGGTCTCTGCTATTCGGTTTTTTGCTTGCTATAATAGTCCCAATTTATTCCTTCCTTTTCCTGCGGAAAAAGTTCGGGGTAGAGAATGCCGGAGCTATTGCAGCTGCCTATGGTTCCGTTAGTGCAGTTACTTTTGTCACCGCGGTTTCCTTTCTGGAGATTGAACAGATCCCTTTTGGAGGACACATGGTGGCGGTAATGGCGCTAATGGAAGCCCCTTCAATTATTGTAGGGGTCTTGCTGATGTCGCTTTGTAAAAACGGCAGGAATAAGGAGGTGAGCCTTAAAAGTGTCTTACATCATTCCCTTACCAATGGCAGTGTTCTTCTGATTCTTGGTAGTCTGCTGATAGGTTTTTTAGCAAACGATCAGCAGGCCGAGGGAATAACGCCATTTACCACTGACATCTTCAAAGGATTTTTAGCAGTTTTCTTACTCGATATGGGTATAACAAGTGGAAGAAAACTCTCCTCTTTTCTTGATAATGGATGGATAGCCCTTATTTTTGCCCTGGTTGTCCCGCTGATAAATGGATGTGCTGTAGCCTACCTGAGCAGTTTTGTTACGGATAGCACAGGAAACCAGTTCCTCTTTGCCATTTTAGCTGCAAGTGCCTCTTATATTGCCGTTCCGGCAGCAATGAGACTTGCCGCTCCGAAAGCCAATCCAAGCCTTTATGTACCCATGGCACTGGCCATCACTTTCCCGTTTA
>JABDQS010000222.1 GCA_013042125.1 Eudoraea sp. | reverse complement strand
GTCTGCTACAGCACATGCACAAGTTGATGATCACGCACATGACCATGGACATCATCACAAAGAAACCTTTGTTACCAAATACATATTCAGTCAGGATCACAAGATGATCTCTAAACAGTACTTGATAACAGGTTTGATCATGGGGATCATTGGGATTGCCATGTCTCTATTATTCAGAATGCAATTGGCCTGGCCGGGAGAATCCTTCCCGATCTTTGAGGCTGTTTTAGGAAAATGGGCTCCAGACGGAGTAATGGATGCTGATATGTATCTGGCTCTGGTGACCATACACGGAACCATCATGGTATTCTTTGTTCTTACTGCCGGTTTAAGTGGTACGTTTAGTAACCTCCTTATACCATTGCAGATCGGAGCACGTGATATGGCTTCCGGATTTCTGAACATGCTTTCTTATTGGATGTTCTTTACATCCAGTTTGATCATGGTGATCTCCTTATTTGTTGAAGCAGGTCCTGCAGCAGCAGGTTGGACCATTTATCCACCTCTGAGTGCACTGCCTATGGCTCAACCGGGGTCTGGTATGGGAATGACGCTTTGGCTGGTCTCAATGGCCATTTTCATTGCTTCCTCATTACTAGGTTCCTTGAATTATATTGTTACCGTCATCAACCTCAGAACCAAAGGGATGTCTATGACAAGACTGCCACTAACGATCTGGGCCTTCTTCGTAACTGCAATCATCGGGGTGGTTTCTTTCCCTGTTTTATTATCTGCAGCACTACTCCTTATCATGGACAGAAGTTTTGGCACGTCATTTTTCTTGTCAGATATCTTTATACAGGGAGAGGTACTTCACTATCAGGGCGGGTCTCCGGTACTTTACGAACACTTGTTCTGGTTCCTTGGTCACCCTGAAGTATATATTGTTTTACTACCGGCACTTGGGATCACTTCTGAAGTGATGTCTACCAATGCCAGGAAACCTATTTTCGGATATAGAGCAATGGTCGCTTCTATTTTGGCAATTGCCTTCTTGTCTACCATTGTTTGGGGACACCATATGTTTATCTCCGGGATGAATCCGTTCCTGGGATCTGTATTTACATTTACCACATTACTGATAGCCATCCCATCTGCTGTAAAGGCATTTAACTATATTACAACACTTTGGAAGGGTAATTTACAGCTAAATCCTGCCATGCTATTTTCTATTGGCCTGGTATCTACCTTCATAACAGGAGGTCTTACAGGAATCATATTAGGGGATAGCACCTTAGATATCAATGTACACGACACGTATTTTGTGGTAGCTCACTTCCATCTGGTGATGGGAATATCTGCACTCTATGGACTTTTTGCAGGGGTATACCACTGGTTCCCTAAGATGTTCAAGCGTATGATGAATAAGAACCTCGGGTATGTACATTTCTGGGTAACCGCCATCTGTGCCTACGGGGTATTCTTCCCAATGCATTTCGTTGGAATGGCAGGTGTACCAAGAAGATATTATCAGAACACAGCGTTCCCTATGTTCGATGAGCTTACAGATGTGAATATTTTGATAACCGTATTTGCATTGATAGCCGGAGTTGCTCAGCTTGTATTCCTATACAACTTTGTGCATAGTATGTTTTACGGAAAACCTACAGTTCAAAACCCATGGAAATCGAATACCCTCGAATGGACCGCACCTATTGAGCACTTCCACGGAAACTGGGAAGGAGAAATACCTGAAGTACATCGTTGGGCTTATGACTACAGTAAGACCTTGCCAAATGGCGACTATGTGATAAAAGACCAGGATTTTGTGCCTCAGGATGTACCTCTGCAAGAGAAAGAAGAGGAGATGCATCATTAAAGACTCCAGCAAGAAATTTAAGGACCCGTGCAGTTAAATACAGCATGGGTCTTTTTTTATTGTGAATTTGAATACTCTCATCCTTCAATAAATTGTAATATCTTTAATCAATTAAAAGAATTAATACCCGAAATCTCATGAAGATAAAATTGTTGTCCCTGGTACTTTTGTTTACCACACTGGCCATACAAGCTCAGCGCAAACCAAAGATCAAAGGAAATAGAACGGTTATAGAAGTGAAGGATGCTTTACCTCCATTTACAAAAATTGAACTCAGGGATGATCTCGAAATTACACTTCGCAGATCAACTGAAGAGGCCTATACTGTTTTAGCAGATGACAATCTCATTGATGTATTAAAATTCAAAATAGAGGACAACACCCTGGTGATCTCTTCATTTTACCAGATCGTTTCCAAAAAGAAGTTAGATATAGAAATAGCCTATACACAATTAAGTTCCATTATGCTAAGTGATGGCAGACTCACTTCAATAGACAAGATCAGTTCGGAGAATTTAAAAATAACAACTCTGGGATCTGCCAAAATTGAAATTGGTGCAGATGCCGGTCTCGTTAAAATAGACATGCAAGACAATAGTTCAGGTTCATTTAATCTAACCACAGATTCATTGTCTGTGAAGCTATTGAACAAAGCAGATGCCAGTATTTACACTAATTCATACAACAATGCATTATCAATGAATGACAATTCCCGTTTGGAAATTGAAGGTACCGCAGATAATTTTGAGATTTCATTAGACGGGAACGCTAATCTCAGGGCAGAGGATCTTGAGTCCCAGAAAATAACCGCAACACTTATGGCATCATCGGATGCCCGATTTTTTGTCACAGAGGCCATAAAACTGAGTCAGCAAGGCTCTTCCCGTTGCTACCTCTACGGAGAACCTGCAATAGAACTAAGGCAATTCACCGATACTGCTGAATTATTCAAACGAAAGAAATAGTAAAAAATATCCCCTCTTCTATATGAAAAGGGGATACAACAACAATCAATTACCTAATAATTATACTGATAAAGATGATTTTGGTCCGGCATCTACGATCTCTTTATTCACATTCGCCTCAAATTTTTCAAAATTAGCATTAAAGAGAGAGATCAATTTTTTCTTTACTTCCTCGTATTTGCCTTTATCTTCCCATGTATTCTTAGGGATCAATACTTCAGCAGGCACTCCCGGACAACTTTGCGGGATCTCAAAACCAAAGTCCTCATCCTTATTAAAGGATACCTTATCAAACTCATTGTGATGGATAGCGTCTATCATTGCCCTGGTATACTTCAATTTGATCCTTGAGCCTACACCGTGTGCTCCACCTGTCCAACCGGTATTCACCAACCAGGCCTTGGCCTTGTGATCTTTGATCTTTTTGGCCAATAGTTCTGCGTATTTGTTAGGGTGCCACATCATAAAAGCAGCTCCAAAACAGGCGCTGAAAGTAGCCTGTGGTTCGGTTACTCCCATTTCTGTACCTGCCACTTTTGCTGTATAGCCTGAGATAAAATGGTAGCTGGCTTGTTCAGGAGTTAGTTTACTTACAGGAGGTAAAACGCCAAAAGCATCACAGGTAAGGAAAATTATGTTTTCCGGATGTCCTGCAACACACGGCATTTGAACGTTATTAATGAAATGAATGGGATATGAAGCCCTGGTATTTTGTGTAATAGAAGTGTCTGTATAATCTACAGTACGAGAATCCTTGTCATAGACCACATTCTCCAGTACGGTACCAAATCTGATAGCATTGAATATATCCGGCTCATTTTCTGCTGATAAATTGATAGCCTTCGCATAACAACCACCCTCAATATTAAAGGTTCCTTCATCTGTCCAGCAATGTTCATCATCTCCAATTAGCTTTCGCTTTGGATCGGCACTTAAAGTTGTTTTTCCGGTACCTGATAATCCAAAAAGAATAGTAACATCACCTGAATCGCCAACGTTGGCTGAACAATGCATAGGAAGTACTTTTTCCAAAGGCATTAAATAGTTCATGATAGAAAAAATACCCTTCTTCATTTCTCCTGCATATTGAGTTCCAAGGATCACCACCTCTTTCTCTTCCAAATTCAGATCTACACTGGTCTTGGAAGTCATCTCGGAAGTATATCTGTTGGCTGGGAAACCTCCTCCGTTAAAGATCACATAGTCTGGTTCACCAAATTGGGCCAATTCTTCCTTGGATGGCATGATCAGCATATTTTGCATAAAAAGAGCATGGTATGCTCTGGTACATATGATCCTAACTTTTAACCTGTATTTTGGATCCCATCCTGCGAAGGCATCCACAACATAAAGTTGTTTTCTGGTGTTGAGGTAATCCAGAGCACGCTCCCTGTTAACCATATAGGTGTGTTCATCCAAACCAATATTAATATTACCCCAGTCTATATTATCCTCAGAGTCTGGGTGTCTTACTATACGTTTGTCTTTCGGGCTCCTACCTGTTTTCTCACCGGAGTAAACCATAAGGGCACCCACATCGGAAATGGCTGTACCTTTTTCTTGTTCTAATCCTAGCTCATATAAAACAGGAACACTGCTATTCCTGTGAACCTCTTTTACTTCAATACCATATTGGTGTAGATCGAATGTTGTCATGAATATAATTTTAATTACAATTTATAAACTAAATTCTAAGTTGCAAAGTAGCGAATAAAAAAGTATAAAAAAGATGATTTTTATCATGATCATAATTTCGACGTGATCAGCTCATGGTTTAAACCTCAACGGCAATAATCCCTTTCGTTTTTCACTATCTTTGAAAGTATGAATGAACATCTGGACCCAACGGCCGAAAATTTCTCACAAGAGGAGCTCGATATTGAAAGAGCATTACGGCCTATAACATTTGACGATTTCACCGGACAGGAATCCGTACTGGAAAACCTTAAGATCTTTGTACAGGCTGCAAACATGCGAGATGAAGCTCTGGATCATACATTATTTCACGGACCCCCGGGGCTTGGCAAGACCACCCTGGCACATATCCTTGCCAATGAGCTCGGCGTAGGGATCAAGGTTACTTCTGGTCCTGTGTTGGATAAACCCGGCGATCTGGCAGGATTACTCACAAATCTGGAAGAACGGGATGTGCTTTTTATTGATGAGATACACCGTTTGAGTCCCATTGTGGAGGAGTATCTCTATTCTGCTATGGAAGATTATAAGATCGATATTATGATCGAAACCGGACCTAATGCCAGGTCCGTACAGATCAACTTACACCCTTTTACATTAATAGGAGCAACTACCAGGTCCGGATTATTGACTGCCCCTATGCGGGCCCGCTTCGGGATACAGAGCAGACTACAATACTATAATACAGAACTCCTGTCAACTATCGTGGAGCGAAGCGCGGATATCCTTAAGGTCCCTATCAGCAATGATGCGGCCATAGAAATTGCAGGCAGGAGCCGCGGAACCCCCAGGATATGTAATGCTCTGCTAAGGCGGATACGCGATTTTGCCCAGATCAAAGGGAATGGTTCTATAGATATAGATATTTCCCAATACGGCCTCAAAGCACTTCATGTAGATACATATGGTTTGGATGAAATGGATAATAAGATATTATTGACCATCATTGACAAATTCAAAGGCGGTCCCGTAGGGATCTCTACCCTGGCC
>JABDQS010000221.1 GCA_013042125.1 Eudoraea sp. | reverse complement strand
CCTTTTTCAAAGATCGCCTGTATTTGCTTTTCACTTTTTAATTTTTCTTCTTTGGGGAACTTAAACCTCATAAGATTATAAAAGTAACAAGAATTTACTTGCCGGGAAGGAATGATAATTATCATATTTTAGGGGAACACAAGAGAGTATCTTGTGCCCCACAATGTCGTAAAGGATACAATTAACACCATGGGAGAAAAAATAGTACATAAGATTAGTAGCGCGGAAGAAAAAACAATCTATATCGATCAATTATTAAAAGACATTGAGGCTATTGATATAATGTTAGAAAAGGGGATGTTTCAAAAAACACCTGTGCATATAGGAGCCGAACAGGAGTTTTGTCTGGTGGATGAATTTTGGGACCCATCAGATCTCGGAGTTGAGATACTAAAAGAGATCGATGATGAACACTTTACCTCAGAACTTAACAAATATAATTTAGAATTAAACCTGGATCCTTTAAAACTTGAGGGTCGCTGTTTTTCAGAACTTCATAAGGAATTAAACGCCTTACTGTCAAAGGCCAAGTTGGTTGCTCAAAAACACAAGGCAAAGGTGATCCTTACAGGCATCTTGCCAACTATTGCCTACAAGTATTTGGAATACAATTATATGACGCCCGTTTTGAGGTATCAGGTACTTAATGAAGCAATAAAAGCTATCCGCAAAAATGATATTGAGTTACATATTAAAGGGGTAGATGAAGTTAACCTGCATCATGATACTATTCTCTATGAGGGTTGTAACACCAGTTTTCAGTCGCATTTACAAATAGATCCGGCCAATTTTGCAGATACGTATAATTGGGCACAGGCCATTGCAGGCCCTGTACTTTCCATTTGCACTAATTCCCCATTATTATTGGGGAAAGAACTTTGGGAAGAAACCAGGATAGCACTGTTTACGCAAAGCGTGGACACCCGGAGCAGTACTTTTTTCTTGAATGAAAAAGAATCCCGGGTAAGTTTTGGAGACCATTGGGTAAGCGGCTCTATTGCCGATTTCTATAAGGATGCGATCCTCAATTTCAGAAGTCTGGTCACTACTACTTTTGAATCCGATAGCCTATCACAACTCAAGGAAGGAAAGACCCCAAAATTAAAGGCGTTGTCACTGCATAATGGCACTACCTACAGATGGAACCGGCTTTGCTATGGAATTACCGATAACGAGCCCCATGTTCGTATAGAGAACAGGTATATACCATCCGGACCTACAACAGACGATGAGATAGCCAATATGATGTTCTGGGTAGGTCTTATGCATGGAAGGCCCAAGACATACAACAACATCCACACAAAAATGGATTTTAAAGACGCAAAAGGTAATTTTTTCAATGCTGCGAGATATGGGATGGGCGCTCAATTTTATTGGGAAGGCAAGCTGATTAGCAGTCAGGAATTGTTGTTAGACCACTTCTTGCCAATGGCTTTCAGAGGGCTGTACAGCATGAATATTTCACCCCTGGACGCAGAACACTACCTCTCTATTATTGAAAAAAGAATTCGCTCTCATTCGGGTTCCAGATGGATGATCAATTCATACAGAAAACTTCTAAAGACATACAAGGCTCCTGAGGCATTGAAGATAATGGTGGCCACAATGTATGAAAGACAGGAAAAAAGGTATACCGTCGATGCCTGGCAGCTACCTCGCGGGGATGAGTATAAAATTCCAACGAAACGTGTAACCGTAGGGGACAGGATGAATAGTAAGACCATTACCGCACAAGACATAGACAGCGCCGCTCTGGTACTTAAAATGATGCGCTGGAAAAATATACATCACACCCCTATTCTGGATAATGACCTTAACCTTGTTGGCCTTCTCAGCTGGGTGGATGTTGAACATTATATGGACAATCCGGACCTTAAGCTACAGAGCATTCGAGAAATCATGAAAACAGAACTAATCACAGCAGACGAGGATATGTTGCTCGATGAAGCCAAAAGGATAATGAGTGAAAACAAAATACGCTGCCTCCCTGTAGTAAAAGAGAAAAAGCTGGTGGGCATTATTACAAACAACGATCTTTAATCGATGAAAGATTCCTTAGTAGCCCCCAGGAAAGTTCAAAACAGGATCATTGGGCATTTTCAAGGTTCTGAACCCGGCCCTGTTTTAGTGTTTTTTGGAGGAATACACGGAAATGAACCTTCGGGTGTTCAAGCGCTCGAAAACGTATTTAAGATCCTAAACAAAAAATCCGAAAACATAAAGGGAAGTGTGTATGGCATAATGGGAAATATACCAGCCATATTACAGAAGCGGCGTTTTGTAGAAAAAGACCTGAATCGCCTATGGCTCAAAGAAGACATTAGGCGTATTAAGGAAAGCAAGGAGGTAGAACGCACACATGAGGAGAAGGAATTATACGAATTACTGGAACTGATCAATCAGATCTTTGACAGGCATCAAGCCCCATTTTATTTTATCGATTTTCACACTACCTCCAGTAAAACACTTCCTTTTATAACGATCAACGATGCTATGATCAACAGGAAGTTCGCCCGTCTCTTCCCTGTTCCTATCATTCTGGGGATTGAAGAATATCTGGAGGGTCCATTACTGAGTTACATCAATGAATTTGGTTATGTTACCCTGGGTTTTGAATCGGGGCAACATGCCACTGAAGAGGCACGGATTAACAGTATTGCCTTTTTCTGGCTTACCATGGTCTATTCCGGAGCCATCCCAAAAGAAGAGGTTCCCTCTTTCGATACTCATTTTAAGGAACTGAAATCTTCTTCTGCCAATAACATGAATTTCTACGAGATCATTGAGCGCTTTGCGATTACCGATGAGGATTCATTTAAAATGGAGCCGGCATTCCAAAGTTTTGAACCCGTACCAAAGGGCACCTTATTGGCCCATTATAATAAGGAGCCCGTATATGCAGAGAAAAAGAGTATACTTTTTATGCCCCTCTATCAACCACTTGGAGCGGAAGGATACTTTATGATAAAACGGATCCCAAAATGGATCCTGGGAATGTCTGCTTCGTTGAGAAGGGTAAAAGCAGACCATCTGTTAACCATATTGCCCGGTGTATCCTGGAAAGATTCCACAAAAACACAGCTGGTGGTGAACCTCAAGGTAGCTCGTTTCTACAGCAAGTCGATTTTTCACCTGTTAGGGTTCCGCAATAGAAAGATAGATCAGACCCATGTGTTGATCAACAATCGTGAGAAGGCGGCAAAGAATCACTTGTATAAGGACAGCCCCTGGTATTAACCCCCACAATTAATTTACAACTCTGTGTTTCTTCTTATTTCTGATTCGGCAACCAGACGTTATTCTCAATATTTACATCGGCCATCAGCTGAGAAGGATCCAGAACAATAGCCTTTACATTGGCCAGAGGCCGATCTATCCTGAATATATAGTTTGGATAAGCCCAGGCCCAGTCTGGCAATACAGTTCGCGTTATCCCCTCATAAGGATTATCCTTTTCTCCACGCATCATTTGCAATGGCGCATAAAAGGTTTCCTGAGTTCCGTCATTATAGACCACTAACACATCCATAGGCATTGGCATTAGGCCAATACGTTCTAAATTTATTTCAGTGCCTCCCTCATTCTCAGACACTTCTTTGATCCCATAATCAATGGTATTTGTTGTTTGCGTCCAGTCTGTGAGATACCAGTCTAATTCCATTCCCGATACTTTTTCAGCCGTACGCTTAATGTCGTTTGGTGTAGGGTGTTTAAATTTAAAATCCTCGAAATATTTCTGTAGTGTGGCCATCAATTTATCTTGTCCGATGACATACCCAAGCTGAGCAAGAAACACCGCTCCTTTACTATAGGCAGATCTGCCATAGGCAGCATTGAATTCATAGCGGTCTGCGTGTGTTGTTTGAGGGTGTTCCTTTCCGGAGTTCACCAGGGAATAGTATCCATTGTATGAACCTTCAAAGGGGTTAGGCTTCTGCTGGTTCATAACAGCATTCATACAAAGACTGGAGATAAAAGAAGTGAAACCTTCATCCATCCATTCGTGTTTGGCTTCATTCGTTGCCAAAATATGCTGGAACCAGGAATGCGCCAATTCGTGGACCATAACACCTACCAGGCTTTCGAATTTTCGTTCTCCGGTAATAAGGGTGCTCATGGCATATTCCATACCGCCGTCTCCCCCCTGAACCACAGAGTACTGTTTATAGGGATAAGGGCCAATATTCTCACTGAAGAACCTCATTGCTTCTGCGGTCTTCGGCTGTAAATTCTTCCAATTCTCAAGGATCTCAGGCTTGTTTTTATAGAAGAAATGAAGGGTGGGCCCATTCTCCATTGGCAGAGTATCATGTATATACTCAGGATCTGCGGCCCACATAAAGTCGTGTACCATAGGCGCCTTAAAATGCCAGGTAAGGTTTTTCCCTCTCACTCTTTTTACTTTGGTCCCGGGTGTTTCATACCCGTGCCCTATTTCATCTGGATTTTGCAAATAGCCTGTACCTCCAACCGTATAATTCTTATCGAGGGTGATAGACACGTCGAAATTGCCCCATACACCATGGAATTCTCTGGCGATATAAGGATCTGCGTGCCAACCTTCAAAATCATATTCCGCCATTTTGGGATACCATTGGCTCATAGAAAGCGCCACACCTTCTTTATTATCCCGGCCAGAACGTCTGATCTGAATTGGCACCTGTCCCTCAAAGGTCATTTTTAAAGTGGAAGAGGCCCCGGGCTCAATGGGGTGATCTAAGGACACTACAAGTATAGTACCCTCCAAATTATAAGAAACCTCTTTTCCATCCTGGGTCAGCGAAGTTGCCTTCAGAGATCCTATTTCGGCCGGACCCAGATCTGCAATTCTGCTTTTCCCATCTACAAACATTCTTCTATCTGGATCTGAGATATTTTGTAGACGAATATCCATTTCACTTCCCGGCTGAAAGGCATTGAAATACATATGGTAATAAACCCTCGTTAAGGGATCGGGGGACTTGTTGGTGTAAACCAGGGTTTGATCCCCGGTATACCTGTAGGTTTCAACATCCATGGTCACATCCATGGTATAGTCTACTTCCTGCTGCCAATAGGCGGTATTTCCCTGGGAATATCCGAATATTCCCGTTATTACTACAAAGAAAAATACTGACAAAAATCTGTTGCTCCTGCTCATATTATGGTAATTTACTTTTTTTGTTAGACATGATATTGGCCATGATAAGGGCATTATAGGCATTCACCATTTTCCCTGATCGCGAAAGCTGATCGAATGTTTCGGCCTTTGATGGGTCCCCCGCCACTACGACAGACATTTTAGTGCTGAGTCCGGAGTCCATCAGGATCGTTTTTGTTTCGGATGCGCTTAAATTTGGATAATAAGAACGAATCAGAGCGGCGACTCCGCTAACTGCTGGAGCGGCCATGGAAGTCCCGCCCTGAAATTCATATTTACTTCCGGGAAGAGAAGAATAGATAGCGCCACCGGGCGCAAACACATCTACATTGCTGGCTCCGTAATTAGAAAACGAGGATACCATTTCTGAACCATAGGTTTGGTCAATCGCCCCCACTGTGATCACATTATCGGCATATTCTGAACCGCTAAAGCTATGATCGTTTGGGAAACCAGGATTTTGAAGGTTATCCAGATCCATTCCATCATTTCCTGCCGCATGTACAATAAGCACATCATTGTCAGCGGCATATTTAATAGCATCATATACCCATTCCGGATTCGGAGAAAAGGATTTCCCAAAACTGGCATTAATGATCTTGGCACCATTATCTACTGCATACCGGATCCCCATCGCAATATCTTTATCGTATTCGTCCCCATTTGGTACGGCTCTGATGCTCATTATGGCTACATTGTTAGCCACCCCGTTGGCACCAAGGCCATTATTTCGCTCGGCAGCGATAATACCTGCCACATGTGTACCATGACTTTCTTCTTTATTCTGATACATGGGATCTCCATCCCCATAGTTGGTGTTTGATACGTTGTAAGGATCATCACCCACCACTTTTCTTCCATTAAAATCGACATTCAGATGGTAGTCCAACTTTTCAGAGTAATATGCCAGCCCTTCTTCAAAATTGGCCATATCTGCCTCAATAAGTTTTATGACCCCCGGTATAGTGTCTCCATAATTTAACATCTGCTGTACGACATTCATACTGCGCTGCAGATCCGGATCAGTAGTAGAAATTGCCTCAACCTCTTCCTTGGTATAGTTTTCTTTTCCTAACTGTTTTGAAATAGCCAAATGAGATTTTTTCACAATATCGAGAACCGGGGTGGTTTGCTGGATGTTCTTAAGAATGATCTGTTTTGTTTCTGCAGCCTTCTTTACTTCCTCATCCAATTTTTTCTGAGCCCTGGCGCGCAGTGCTTCATCTCCAAGTTTTAATCTCAATATCCTTGCATATTCTAGTTGTTCATTATATGATCCACCCAAAAAATTATATCCATGAACATCATCAACATAACCATTGCCATCATCATCAAGACCGTTGCCCGCTTTTTCTCCGGGATTTGTCCAGATCACATCGTCAAGATCCTCATGCTCCAGGTCTATGCCGGAGTCTAGCACAGCGACGATCACTTTTTTACCTTTTTTATTCCCTATGATCTCTTCATAGGCTTTGTCCACACTCATTCCCGGAATAGTGTCCGAGATGAGGTCGGCATGGCCCCAATGTTGCCTCTGTGTATCTGTTAAAGGTGACACCTTTAAAGGAATGGCATCTATATTCTCAATGGGGGTAGACACAATATTTGTGCTCCCGCATCCTATTACCAATAAACCGGCACTTAACAGTCCGGCAATAACGCGCATTTTTAAAATCATACTTCTTATTATTAATGAACTTTACTGTAATAACTTCCCGGATGGGATATCCGGATAACTTCAATACATCCCCTATCGGCCATTGTGACATATCCGTCCCGGCCATCTTTTCCCCCAAACGCAATGTTGGAAGGTTTTTTTCCTTGTAAAAGGATCTCTTTAAGCAAGACACCCTTGGGTGAGATCATCACTACCGTACCTTTATCATAGCGGGTGATGTACAAGTTTCCCTCTATATCGCATCGCATTCCATCCAAACCGTGATCCTCAAAAGAGAAAAAAAGTCTTTTATTGGAAATTGTCCCGTCTTTCAGAATATCGTATTTCCACACTTTCCTTTGAACAGATTCATTTACGTACAGAAGCTTTCCATCCGGACTTACTTCTATCCCATTGGTAGTACCCATATTAGCTTCTAAGAGGTGCACCTTCCCGGATGGTGTCACCACCCAAATATTACCTGTATTTTCAGCCCAATTTGGATCGCTCAGATATATAAAGCCATCATCGCTAATAGCCAGGTCATTGGGTTGATTCATTGCTATCTCCTCTGCCCAAACCTCCGGCGTCTTTGAACCATTCTTTAACCGATACACCTTATGGCCTGCATAATCTGCAACAAACATGTTATGATCTTTATCAAAGCGTATGCCATTTCCTATACTTCCTTCCGGCAACCTGATAAACACTTCCCCATTCCCTTCCCTATCTATCTTTCCTATAGTACCCTGTTCCTTGAAATTCACAGCAAAGATATCTCCGGCCTTATCAACGGCCGGCCCCTCGATCCCTTCCGTAAAACTATGTTCGGAAATAAGATCCGTACTTTGAAACGCATACAGAGGTGAAAAAATCATATGAATCACCGCTAACGCGAAGAAAACTAGCTTAGGAAAAGAGTTCATCAAAGGTGTGGATTTTGTTTAGGCGAATTCCTTTATCAGTGTGTTGTAGGGTGCAGATCTCATTATGAGCATCATGCTCTAAAAACAAATAATAGTTGTTGTCAGCGGCATTTTTCAGAAAGGTATCCTTTTCAGAAAGCGTTAGCAGCGGGCGGGTATCGTAGCCCATTATATAGGGCAATGGAATATGCCCAACGGTGGGGAGAAGATCGGCCATAAAGACCACAGTTTTTCCCTGGTATTGAATATGAGGGATCATTTGTTTGTCTGTATGCCCATCCACAAACAAGATGTTAAACCCAAGTTCTGTGCCCTCCATAAAGGGGAATTCGGGCCGCTGAATAAACTTTAACTGACCACTTTCTTCCATGGGCAAGAGGTTCTCTTTCAGAAAAGATGCCTTTTCTCTTGGATTGGGTTCGGTGGCCCATTTCCAATGAGGCTCGTTGGTCCAGAAAACAGCATTCTTAAATGCAGGTTCATAGCCTGTTTGAGAATCATTCCATTGCACACTACCCCCGCAATGGTCAAAATGAAGGTGGGTCATAAACACATCCGTAATATCATCCCGGTGAAAGCCGGCTTTCTTTAAGGAAGCATTTAAATTATCGTTGCCCCAGCGGTAGTAGTAGCTAAAAAATTTATCGGACTGTTTGTTACCCATCCCGGTATCTATAAGGATGAGTCGGTTGCCATCTTCAATAAGGAGGCATCTGGCCGCTATATCTATCATGTTGTTTGCGTCCGCAGGGTTGGTCCTGTTCCATAGGGATTTTGGCACTACGCCAAACATAGCACCTCCGTCTAATTTAAAATTCCCGGATTCTATTGGATATAACTTCATCAAGATGATAAACAGCGCGCAAATTAAGAAAAGACCCGCCGATAACTCCCTTTACCCCTGTATTTTAACAAATCATTGAGCATTTTGCTTCGTTTGCAGTAATTTTTGAAGCTGTTTTCCAAAGCAGATCATTCCTTCTATAATAAAATTGAATTATAACCCTAATCTTTCCGGTGTTTGTTCATTATTGTCTTTATTTGCGATAAGAAGAAGATAGGAAATGGGTGTTGAATCCCACTACTTGGTCACAAAGCATTGATTATGTTAGAGTTAGCGGGCATCATTATTCTGGGGATCGTAGCACAATGGGTAGCATGGCGATTAAAATTACCGGCCATCTTGCCATTGATCATTATTGGGTTGTTGGTTGGCCCAATCTCCACACTTTATACCGAAAATGGGGAGAAACTCATACAGCCAATATGGAATGGTGAGGTAGGACTATTTCCGGGAGATGGACTCTATTATTTTGTTTCTCTGGCCATTAGCATTATTCTCTTTGAAGGAGGCCTTACGCTAAAAAGATCTGAAATTTCTAATGTAGGCCCCGTTATTACCAAATTGATAACTATAGGAACACTTGTCACCTTTTTTGGTGCGGGCATTGCAGCACATTTTATTTTCGACTTCAGCTGGCAGATCTCTTTTCTGTTCTCGGCTTTAATTATTGTAACCGGCCCCACTGTAATTACGCCTATTCTCAGAAATATCCCCTTAAAAAAAGATGTTTCGGCTGTTTTAAAATGGGAAGGCATCCTTATAGACCCTATTGGAGCTTTGGCCGCGGTATTGGTCTTTGAATTTATCAGTGTAGGAGAAGGGCAGGCATATACCAAGACCGCACTGATTGAATTTGGAAAAATATTGCTTTTTGGATGTAGTTTTGGCTTCACTTTTGCGCACGCCCTGGCATTTGCGATTAAAAAGAACTTTATTCCCCACTACTTGCTTAATGTGGTCTCCCTCTCTGTGGTGCTCCTGGTTTTTGTAGAATCTGAGGTATTTGCACATGAATCCGGGCTTTTGGCCGTAGTGGTGATGGGAATGGTTATGGGGAATATGAACCTTCCCAATCTTAAGGAATTGCTTTATTTCAAGGAATCGCTAAGTGTTCTCCTTATTTCCATTCTGTTTATCCTGCTTGCCGCCAATATCAATGTGAGCGATATGGAGCTCATTTATAATTGGAACACGGCCATTCTGTTTTTAGTGATCGTCTTTGTAATAAGGCCCATTGGTGTTTTACTGAGCTCCAGGGGTTCCGACCTAAAATTTAATGAGAAAATTTTTATTGGATGGGTTGGGCCGCGTGGTATTGTGGCAGCCGGAATTGCCTCACTTTTTGGCTCAAAGCTTATGGCAAAAGGAGAAGCTGGTGCAGAATATATTACTCCTTTGGTATTTATGATAGTGCTGGGCACCGTGTTATTGAATGCCACAACAGCCAGGCAGGTTGCTAAATGGCTGGGTGTTTTTCTGAAACACTCAGAAGGTATTCTTGTCATTGGCGCAAGCAAAGCGTCTCGCCTCATTGCCAACTATCTTAAAAATAATAACAGGCATGTGGTAGTCATTGATAATAATGAGACCAATATTCAAAAATGCAAGAATATGGGCCTGGAAGCCATGACGGCAAATATTTATTCGGATACCCTTACAGATAATATAGAATTAAACGATGTGGGTTATTTAATGGCCCTGACCGGCAATTCAGAGATCAACAAATACGCCTTAAACAAGTTTAGAAAACAGTTTGGTGAAAACGGATCTTTCAGGTTGGTGAACTCAGAAGAGATGACCGATCCTGAGAATAGCCCTACGGAGGGACTTTTCTCACATACAGACGACTTTATCAAAATTACTGAAGCCGTTAGAAAATTTCCGGCTATCCATGAAATAGTGCTAAAGGATCAGGAACACTATGAGGGCCTAATCGAGATCACTAAAGCAGATGATTTTATTATCCCCATTTTTTTAAAGGCTCCTGATGGGAAACTATTTATCATAAGCTCATTTTCTAAGGAGTTTAAAGATGTCACCAAAGGGTATAAACTTGTGTATCTAGGGAAAATGTTCGAATCTGCTAATGAAATGCCCGGCAAGAAAAATGAAGTTACTTAATCATTCAACTTCAGAACAGCCATAAAAGCCTGTTGAGGTATCTCAACATTACCTACCTGCCGCATTCTCTTTTTCCCTTTTTTCTGCTTCTCCAGAAGTTTTCTTTTTCTGGAAATATCACCCCCATAACATTTGGCGGTAACATCTTTTCGCAGGGCTTTGATGGTCTCACGGGAAATGATCTTCGCCCCAATGGCCGCCTGAATAGGGATATCGAATTGTTGCCTGGGGATAAGTTCTTTGAGTTTTTCACACATCTTCTTTCCAATATTGGCCGCATTATCTGCATGAATAAGGGCAGAAAGAGCATCTACCGACTGGGAATTTAACAAGATGTCTACCCTCACCAATTTTGAAACTCTCATTCCAATAGGGGCATAATCAAAGGAGGCATATCCTTTGGATACTGTTTTTAATCGGTCGTAGAAATCGAATACGATCTCGGCTAACGGCATATCAAAGGTCAGCTCCACCCGCTCTGTGGTCAGATAGGTCTGATTAGTGATCTGCCCTCTTTTTTCAATACACAGGGACATCACATTACCCACAAAATCGGATTTAGTGATAATCGTAGCCTTTATATAAGGTTCTTCCACCCGGTCTATGGTAGATGGATCCGGAAGGTCGGACGGATTATTGACGATCAATGGGATCTCAGGATCTTTACGGGTAAAGGCATGATAGCTTACGTTAGGAACAGTAGTTATCACGGTCATATCGAACTCACGTTCCAGGCGTTCCTGTATGATCTCCATATGTAGCATTCCCAAAAAGCCACATCGGAATCCAAAACCGAGAGCGGCACTACTTTCCGGAGTAAATACCAGAGAGGCGTCGTTCAATTGTAATTTTTCCATGGAGGACCTCAACTCCTCAAAATCTTCTGTATCTACCGGATAGATCCCGGCAAATACCATAGGCTTCACATCCTCAAATCCGGCAATAGCATTCTTGGTTGGGTTGGTTGCATCGGTAATGGTATCGCCCACTTTTACCTCACGCGCGTCCTTGATCCCCGTGATCAAATAGCCCACATCACCGGCTTTAATACTGGGCCTTATGACTTGTGTTAGCTTAAGTGTTCCCACCTCATCTGCGAAGTACGATTTATCGGTGGCAACAAATTTAATTTTTTGTCCTTTTTTTATTTCTCCATTGATCACCCTGAAATAGGTTTCCACACCACGAAATGGGTTATAAACAGAATCGAATACCAGGGCTTGCAATGGCTCATCAACATTTCCTGAGGGAGCAGGGATGCGTTCTATAATGGCCTTAAGAATGGCCTCAATACCTATGCCTGTTTTGGCACTGGCCGGGATCACATCCTCTATTTCACAACCCAAAAGATCTACGATATCATCTGTAACCTCTTCCGGACTAGCACTGGGCAGGTCCACCTTATTGAGGACAGGAATGATCTCCAGATCGTTCTCCAGCGCCAGATACAGGTTGGAAATGGTCTGCGCCTGAATACTTTGTGCAGCATCTACGACCAGCAAGGCCCCTTCGCAGGCAGCGATAGATCGCGATACTTCGTATGAAAAATCGACATGCCCGGGAGTATCGATCAGGTTCAGTACATAGGTCTGTCCCTCATATTCGTACTCCATTTGTATTGCATGGCTCTTAATGGTAATACCCCGTTCGCGTTCTAGGTCCATATTATCCAGCAACTGCTCCTTCTTTTCACGCTCGGTTACAGAACCGGTGAAATCAAGAAGCCTGTCGGCCAGGGTACTTTTCCCATGATCAATATGAGCTATGATACAGAAGTTCCTGATGTGTTTCATTTTCCTTTTCTTGCACTGCTGATAAGAGCGGCAAAGATACAGCTAAAAATACTTATTCCTGCCACTCGGCTATAAACAAGTTAGTGTCTCTTGTCCCCCCGTTATTGCGATTGCTGGAGAATGCCAGATATTTTCCATCATTGGAAAAGACGGGAAAGGCATCAAAGGTCTCACCATGGGTAACCCGTTCAAGATTCTTCCCATCTATATCAATAAAATACAGGTTAAATGGAAAGCCTTTCTCAGCTTCAAAATTACTGGAGAAGAGGATCTTTTTTCCTGAAGGGTGGAAGAACGGACTCCAGTTGGCATTCCCTAAAAAGGTAAGCTGTGTTAGGTTGCCGCCATCGGCGTCGCAAATAAACAATTCCATTTCTGTAGGCTGTACCAGACCCCGGGCTAATAATTCTTTGTATTCTGTTATCTCAGCCTCTGTAGTGGGCCTGCTGGCCCTGAAGATGATCTTGGTTCCATCCGGGGAAAAGAAAGCGCCACCATCGTAGCCCAATTCATCGGTTATCTGTTTAACATCGCTTCCATCCAGGTTCATTGTGTACAATTCCAGATCTCCACTTCGCATGGAGGTAAACACAATTTTATCTCCCTTTGGAGAAACAGTGGCCTCGGCGTCATAGCCGGGAAGATCGGTGAGTTGATCCACAATATTGCCTTCAAGATCGGCCACAAAAATGTCGAATGAATCATAGACCGGCCATACATACTTCCCATTAGAACGGAGGGGAACCTCAGGACATTCCTCATCTACAAGGTGGGTGGATCCGTATACAAAATGTTTGTTATCCGGGAGGAAATATGAACATGTGGTCCGCCCCATCCCTGTACTGATCATAGGAGGGATGCTATCTTTAAAACTATCTGTGGTATTCATCAGAAATATCTGATCGCATTCCATGCCCCATTCTTTGTTATTGGATTGGAAGATCATCATACTGTCATCAAAGCTCCAGTAGGCTTCTGCATTATCTCCGCCGAAGGTGATCTGCCGAATCGATTTAAAATATTTCTCCTCCGGATAGATAAGGGTATCCGATCCCGCCATCAATGAGGTGGCTTCTGCAGATGGGGCCTCTGTAGTTTTTGGATCCGACTTACAACTAAAGACAGTTATTAAACTTAATAAAAAGAGTATTTTTCTCATGAGTTGATTAATTTTGGGCAAAATTAATGGCAATTATGATGAAACAAAGCATATGGCTCATTTTTCTTGCACTTTTTATTTCCTGCAAGCAAGAGCCTACCAAAACGTACACCCTGCAAGACGATGTAGCCTTTTTAGCGAGCGATTCCCTGATGGGGCGTGAAACGGGGACAGAGAATGAACTGATGGCCGCAGACTACCTGGTTAAACGATTAAAAGGGATAGGGTTGACTCCAGCCGGAAATGCGGGGACCTATTATCAGACCTTTACTTTTAAACCAAAAAAGGATCCACATCAGGAAGTGCAGTATACAAAGGCCAGTGACAGTACTATCACAGGCACTAATGTCATCGGATTCATAGACAATAAGGCTGCTAAGACGGTCATCCTGGGAGCCCATTACGACCATTTGGGATTAGGAGGTGAAGGATCGCTCTATCGCGGAGAGGCAGCCATTCACAATGGGGCAGATGACAATGCCAGTGGGGTAGCCGTTCTGTTGCAATTGGCAAAAGGACTACAGGAAAGCGACCTGAAAGGGAACAATTATCTGATCATGGCATTTTCCGGAGAGGAAATTGGCCTCCTGGGATCAAATTATTTTGCAAAGAATCCTACCATCGATCTGGAAGATGTAAATTATATGATCAACATGGACATGGTAGGAAGACTACGGGAAAGCAAGGTACTTTCCGTAAGTGGCACGGGAACTGCCCTTATTTGGCCTCAGGTACTCAACGCCAATAATCAGGGTTTTGAACTGGTGTTGAAAGAATCTGGGGTAGGACCTTCAGATCATACCTCGTTTTATCTTCAGGACATTCCGGTTCTTCATTTCTTTACCGGGCAGCATGAGGATTACCACAAACCCTCAGACGACGCCGATAAGCTCAATTACGAAGGCATGGAAGGCATCACTTCTTATATCATGGAGGTTATTACCGAATTGAATGATGACGACAAACTCGCCTTCCGGAAAACCAAGAACGAAAGTGAGGAAGTGCCGAGATTTAAAGTAGCCATGGGAGTTATTCCCGATTATTTGTTTGCCGGTAAGGGAATGCGGATAGATGGTGTAAGCGAGGATAAACCTGCTCAAAAAGCCGGATTGCAGAAAGGGGACGTGGTGGTTCAAATGGGTGATAGTGTTGTGACGGATATGATGAGCTATATGAGGGCGCTGTCTGTGTTTGACACGGGTGATAGCACAAGTGTTATAGTTGATCGGGACGGGGAAAAGATCACCGTACCTATTTCCTTCTAAGTGTGGGGAATATTCTCTTTTGTTGGAGCGCTTCTTAACAAGGAGGGGCAACATACACATAGAAATTGGCAAGTCCCCTTGTCGGAAAGAGGGGTATTTCTTACATGAAATCGAAATAGTTTTATAGCTTTACCGGGTAACCTACCGCATATGAAGATCCCCTTATACCTCATATTGAGCTTTTTACCATTTTTGGTAATGAGCCAAACCTTCTCGGTATCGGGGTCTGTAAAGGATACTTCGGGGAAACCACTTCCCTTTTCCAATGTTATTTTATTGCAAATTACTGACAGCACTCAGGTAAACGGTATATCGG